>JBGPTG010000052.1:0-13838 GCA_041490545.1 Gammaproteobacteria bacterium | reverse complement strand
GCTGGTTTCTCTACGCCCGGATATCCGGATCGAGACGCCGCTCGATCCAGGCGATCTGGTCCTTGAGGAGGAGCTTGCGACGCTTCATTCGCGTCAGGGCAAGCTGGTCGTGCGTCGGCTCGTCGGCGAGGCGGAGTATGGCGGCATCCAGGTTGCGGTGCTCAAGCTGAAGTTCGGTCAACTGCTGCGTCATCTGCATCTGTTCATCTCCCGTGGTGACCATGGGGACGCCTGTGAACATCGCGAAATGCAACCATTTTAGACCTTCTGCGGCCCGCGCCAAGTCCAGACGAGCATTGCTGCGCCGATCGCGATCATGGGCAGCGAGAGCCACTGGCCCATCGACAGGTTCAGGGCGAGAAGTCCCAGAAAATCATCGGGCTCGCGGAAGTACTCGGCGCTGAACCGGAACACGCCGTAGCCGAGCAGAAAGGCGCCGGAGACCGCCCCGGTTTGGCGCGGCCGGGCCGAGTAGATCCACAGGACGACAAAGAGCAGTACTCCTTCGAGACCGAACTGGTAGAGCTGCGAGGGATGGCGCGGCAGGGAGCCGGCCCCCGGGGAGCGGAACAGCATGCCCCAGGGCACGTCGGTCACGCGCCCGTACAACTCGCCGTTGATGAAATTCCCCAGCCGTCCGGTGGCGAGTCCAAGGGGGATGAGCGGCGCGAGGAAGTCGGTGAGCGCGAGCCAGCGCAAGGTGTGCTTGCGCGAGATATACCACACCGCGATGAGCACGCCGAGAAAGCCGCCATGGAAGGACATGCCGCCGTGCCACACCGCGAGGATTTCCAGCGGATCGCGCAGGTACTCCATCGGCTTGTAGAAAAGCACGTAGCCGAGCCTGCCGCCGAGCACCACGCCGAGCACGACGAAGAACAACAGGTCGTCGAGGATCGCGACGGTGACGATCTTCGACTTCGCCACACGCACGCGCCCGAGCCAGAATGCCAGCGCAAAGCCGACGAGGTACATGAGGCCGTACCAGCGCACCGCGAGCGGGCCCAGGTGAAGCGCGACCGGATCGAAATTCGGATGGACGAGCATGCTGGCCGATGCGGCGGGGGATTGAAGTAGAATCGGGGCGAAGCGTAACCGATCGCCGATCTTTCCGCATCCGGAGTTTCCCATGGCAGACAACTGGAGAAGCAAGCTGATCACCGCGGGCGTGGCCCGCTCACCCAATCGCGCGATGCTGCGCGCCGTGGGTTTCGGCGACGGTGATTTCGAGAAGGCCATCGTCGGCGTGGCCAACGGCCACTCGACCATGAACCCCTGCAACGCCGGCATCCAGCCGCTCGCCGACCGCGTGGTCGCCGCGGTAAAGGCCGCCGGCGCCATGCCGCAGATTTTCGGTTTCCCCACCGTCACCGACGGCATCGGCATGGGCACCGAAGGCATGAAGTATTCGCTGGTTTCCCGTGAAATCATCGCCGATGCCATCGAGACCGCGGTGAACGGCCAGCTGATGGACGGCGTCGTTTGCGTCGGCGGCTGCGACAAGAACATGCCCGGTGCGATGATGGCGATGGCGCGCATCAACGTGCCCGGGATCTTCGTCTACGCCGGCACCATCAAGCCGGGAAACTGGAAAGGCCAGAAGCTCACCATCGTCTCGGCGTTCGAGGCGGTAGGGGCGCGCGCCGCGGGCAAGATGTCGATCGAAGATTTCGACGGCATCGAGAGAAACGCCTGCCCTTCGGTGGGCGCCTGCGGCGGCCAGTACACCGCGAACACCATGTCGTCCTCGTTCGAGGCGCTCGGCATGAGCCTGCTCGGCTCCTCGCAGATGGCCTCGCCCGATCCGGAGAAGGCCGATTCCGCCGCCGATTCGGCGAAAGTCCTGGTGAACGCGATCCGCAACAACATCCGCCCGCGCAACATCATCACGAGAAAGTCGATCGAGAACGCGGTCGCGATGGTGATGGCGACCGGCGGCTCGACCAACGCGGTGCTGCATTACCTCGCGATCGCCAGCGCCGCGGGCGTGAAATGGACGATCGACGACTTCGAGCGGGTGCGCCGCAAAGTACCGGTGCTCTGCAACCTGAAACCCTCAGGACCCTACGTCGCAACCGATTTCCACGTCGCGGGCGGTGTTCCGCAGGTGCTGAAGATGCTGCTCGCGCACGGTCTCGCGCACGGCGAGTGCATGACTATCACCGGACGCACGCTCGCCGAGGAGCTGGCCGGCGTGCCCGAAGAACCGCGCCGCGACCAGGACGTCATCCGGCCGTGGTCCAAGCCCGTGTATCCCCAGGGCCACCTCACAATCCTGAAGGGCAATCTTGCCACCGAGGGCTGCGTCGCGAAGATCACCGGCCTGAAGCAGACCTCGATCACCGGGCCGGCGCGCGTCTTCGATTCCGAGCCTGCCGCGATGAAAGCGATCCTCGCGAAGAGAATCAAGGCCGGTAACATCATCGTCATACGCTACGAGGGACCAAAGGGCGGCCCGGGCATGCAGGAGATGCTCGCGCCGACCTCCGCGCTCATCGGGCAGGGACTGGGCGAATCGGTCGGCCTCATCACCGACGGCCGCTTCTCGGGTGGGACTTGGGGCATGGTGGTCGGCCACGTCGCGCCCGAGGCTTATGTCGGCGGCACCATTGCTCTGGTGAAGGAAGGCGACTCGATCACCATCGACGCCAAGAAACGCCTCATCCAGCTGAACGTCCCGGCAAAGGAGCTTGCCGCGCGGCGCAGGAAATGGAAGCAACCCAAGCCGCGCTATACGCGCGGCCTGATGGCGAAATACATGAAGCTCGTGTCGACTGCGAGCAAAGGCGCCATCACCGACGGAGGCTGATACGAACAGGGAAACCTTGCGGTTCCCCCGTTACCCCCTCCCCCTGAACCCCCGGTGGTTAGCGGTACGGGTTGCTCATGTACGGCCCGTCCATGAAGCTCTGCGGGGGGCTGCGGCCCGCCAGCGACTCCAGCATGATCAGCTCGCTGTCGGTATGGTTGGCGACGCGCGCCGGGACGATGGTGCGCGGGCGACCGTCGCCGTAGATATATCGGGGCGACTCGTGGTGGCGCGTGCTGTAGGATTCGCGCGCGCCGCCTATCGTCGCAGACACTTCGGCGCTGCCGTAGCACAGGCAGAAGTAGGTGCGCCGCGCCTCGGCCTCGATGTAGGCGCCGGTACCGCGGATGCCGATGCTCGCGGTCGAGGTCACCAGGCGGTGCTCGCCGCCGCTGCCGAAAACGCCAAGCAGTTTGCCCGTTACCAGTTGCAGCGCGCTTACCAGCACGCCGCTGCCGATCAGTTCGGCACGGCTGTTCTCGCGCATGAGGAACGCGTCCTGCCCGACGACGAACACGGCGAGCGCGCCTTCGCCGGTCGCCATCACGTCACCCGGGCGCACTGTCGCCCCCGGCTCGGCAGGCTTGCCGTTGATCAGGACCTCGCCGCGGGCGGTGCGCAGCCCCTGCGTGGCCGACGACTGCGCGAGTGCAATGCGCAGCGCAGCGGGCATCCCGATCCCAGCGCCCAGCACGGCGAGCAGGGCGCGGCGCGCGTAGCGGAAGTCCATCCCGTCCTCCGGGTTATCGGCGGCCAGTGTACGCTCCAACGCCGCCTGAGCGGTGCTACACTCGCCGCGACTTCTGCCTCCGCCATGCCCAACCGACTCTCGCAGGAAACCAGTCCGTACCTGCAGCAGCACGCGAACAACCCCGTCGACTGGTACGCCTGGGGCGAGGAAGCGCTGCAGCGCGCGCGCGAGGAGGACAAGCCGATCCTGCTCTCGGTGGGCTACTCCGCCTGCCACTGGTGCCACGTCATGGCGCACGAGTCCTTCGAGGATGCGGCGGTCGCGGCCGTCATGAATCGCCTTTTCGTCAACGTCAAGGTGGATCGCGAGGAGCGGCCGGATCTCGACCAGATCTACCAGCTCGCCCACCAGATGCTGACGCGGCGCCCGGGAGGTTGGCCGCTCACCATGGTACTCACGCCCGACGGCGCGCCATTTTTCGGCGGCACCTACTTTCCCAAGGAGCCGCGCTTCAACCTTCCCGGTTTTCCGCAGCTGCTCGAGCGTATCGCGCAGGCTTGGCGCGAAAGCCGCAGCGAGATCGGCGAGCAGAACGCGGCCCTGCTCGCGGCGCTGGCGAACATGCAGCCGGGCGCCGCGGCGCATCACTCGGAGCTCACGTCCGAACCGATAGACGCCGCGCTGCGCTCATTGAAAACGAGCTTCGATTCCCGGCACGGCGGTTTCGGCGGCGCGCCGAAGTTTCCGCACCCGGCCGAGATCGAGCTGTGCCTGCGCCGCTATGCGGCCGCCGGCGACGACGCAGCGCAGCGCATAGTGACCACTACGCTCGAGCGCATGGCGCTCGGTGGCATCTACGACCAGCTGGGCGGCGGGTTTGCGCGCTACAGCGTGGACGCGGAGTGGCAGATTCCGCATTTCGAGAAGATGCTCTACGACAACGGGCCGTTGCTGCGCCTGTACGCCGATGCCTGGACGGTGACACGCAATCCGCTGTTCGCGCGCGTCGCGGAAGAGACCGCGGGCTGGGTGATGCGCGAGATGCAATCGCCCGAAGGCGGCTACTACTCCTCGCTAGACGCCGACTCGGAGCACGAGGAAGGCAAGTTCTACGTGTGGACGCCGGACGACGCGCGAGCGCTCGTTTCGGCCGACGAGTACGCGGTGCTCGCGCCGCACTACGGCCTGGACGGGCCTGCCAATTTCGAGGAGTCGCATTGGCATCTGCGCGTCGTGCGCACGCTGGCCGCGGTGGCGAAAGGCCTCGGACGGAGCGAAGACGAATGCGCGCGGCTCCTCGATTCGGGAAGAAAGAAACTCTTTGCTGTCCGCGAGAAACGCGTGCGGCCGGGGCGCGACGAGAAGGTACTGGTGAGCTGGAACGCGCTCATGATCGCCGGGATGGCGCGCGCTGCCGCGGTGTTCGGTCGCGACGAATGGCAGCAGTCGGCGAGAAAGGCGCTTGCTTTCATCCGCGGTACGATGTGGCGAAACGACCGTTTGCTCGCCACCTCCAGGGACGGACGCGCGCACCTCAATGCCTATCTCGACGATTACGCGTGCCTGATTTTCGCGCTGATCGAGTTCCTGCAATCGGACTTCGACCCGGAACTGCTGGTCTTCGCCGGTGAACTGGCCGAGGTGCTGCTCGATCAGTTCGAAGACAAGGACCGCGGCGGGTTTTTCTTCACCAGCCACGATCACGAGCGGCTGATTCAGCGTCCCAAGCCGAGCTACGACAACGCTACGCCCTCGGGAAACGGCGTCGCGGCGCTGGCGCTGCAGCGCCTGCACTCCCTGACTGGCGAACCGCGCTACGCCCTGGCGGCCGAGCGCACGCTGGCGCAGTTCCACGGGTCCTATACCGAGCACCCCGGCAGCCATTGCACGCTGCTCATGGCGCTGGAAGAACACCAGATCCCGGCCCGTACGGTGATCCTGCGCGGGCCCCGGGAGGAATGCCTGCCCTGGAGCCGGGCGCTCGCCCAGCGCTACCTGCCCCATACCATGGTGCTCGCGATCGATAGCGCAGAGCAGACGCTTCCGCCGGTGCTCGCCAAGCCCGCGGGCGCGCAGGTCAACGCCTGGGTATGCGAAGGCGTTAGCTGCCTTGCGCCCATAGCCCGGCTCGACGAACTCGTCGAACAGGTATCCAAGCCCGGCAAAATCCAGTAGGATGGCGCCGGATTTTTTTGACTCTCCAGGAGATTTCATGAAAGCCCTAGTGCCGTACGTAACCGCCGCAGCGCTGTCCGTGTCCTGCGGCGCCGCGCTCGCTGCCGACGCGCAGCAGTTGCTCAAGGACAAGGCCTGCCTCGCCTGCCATGCGCTGGACAACAAGCTGGTCGGGCCCGCCTACAAGGACGTGGCGGCGAAGTACAAGCCGCGCAAGGACGCGGAAGCCTATCTCGCCAAGAAGATCCGCGAAGGTTCGACGGGCGTCTGGGGCGCGGTTCCCATGCCGCCCAACACCACCGTGAGCGAGGAAGACGCCAAGACGCTCGCCAAGTTCGTCCTCACGGTGAAGTAGCGGTCGCGCCGTGCTCGCGCCGATCGCGGGCGCTGCTTGAAAGCCACTTGTAACGCCACTGAAAAAAGCCGGCTTCGCCGGCTTTTTTCTCGTCCGTCAAATTGACAGCCCTGCGGGCCGTCCGCATAATCAGCCGGCGTTTTCAGCCGCATTCCGCCCGGAGGCCGTCATGAAGTTTTCCCGTACCGGCATTGCAACGACGCTGGCTTTGATCGCATTGGGTATAGGCGGCTGTACCGAAGACAAGAAACCCCAGGCGGGAGCGAAGAGCGAAGTAGCCGCGGCGCAGACGGCGACCGTAACGATCGGGATCGTCGCGCCGCTCACCGGCCCGCAGTCGCACATCGGCAAGGACCTCGAGAATGCGGTGCGGCTTGCCGCCGAGGACGCCAACGCGGCGAAGATTTCCATCGGTGGAAAGGAACTCAAATTCCAGGTCATGGCCGAGGACGACCAGGCCGACCCGAAGATGGCGCCGGTGGTGGCGCAGAAACTCGCCGATGCCAGGGTGAACGCGGTGGTCGGGCACTTCAACTCGGGCACCACCATCCCGGCTTCGAAGATCTACAGCGACGCGGGAATTCCGCAGATCAGCCCGTCGGCCACCAATCCCAAGTACACCGAGCAGGGCTTCAAGACCGCGTTCCGCATAGTCGCCAACGACAACCAGCAGGGCAAGGTGGTGGGCGAGTACATCGCCAGGGATCTCAAGTCGAAGGCGCTCGCGATCATCGACGATCGCACCGCCTACGGGCAGGGTGTCGCGGACGTCGTCGAGAAATCCGCGGTGGCGGCGGGCACCAGGGTGGTCGCGCGGGAGTTCACCACGGACAGATCCACCGACTTCAAGGCGATCCTCACCAAGATCAAGAGCCGCAAGCCCGACGTGATTTTCTTCGGCGGGATCGACACGCAGGCGGGCCCGATGCTGAAGCAGATGAAGGGACTCGGCATCACCGCCCAGTACGTCGGCGCCGACGGCATCCAGAGCACCGAGCTTTTCAAGCTCGGCGGCGAAGCGGTCGAGGGGACGCTCGCTTCCTTCCCCGGCCTGCCGCTCGATCGCATGCCGCAGGGCAGGGGATTCGGCGGAAAGTACAAGGCGAAGTGGAACCAGGACGTCGTTCTTTACGCGCCGCAGGGCTACGACGCGTTCAACGTCTTCATCGAGGCGATGAAGAAGGCCGGATCCATCGAATCCGCAAAGTTCCTGCCCGAGCTCGCGCGCATCGATTACAACGGGATCACCGGACCGATCCGCTTCGACGACAAGGGAGACATCAAGGACGGCCCGATCACGATTTTCAAGGCGACCGGCGGGAAATGGGAAGCGGTCGCCACGATCGGCGGTGCCGCCCCGGCCGCGGAGAAAAAATAACGGGGGCGCGCGCGGCACTGCTCGTGAAAGACGGCACCTGCGGGTGCCGTTTTCACTCTTGCGGACGGCGCGGCGGGGCCGGCGCCGGCGAGTCGCGCGGTCGGGACGGAACGAGGACGCTGCGCATTCGACAAGACCTGCGCATTCGATAAGACGATGGACATCTTCCTTCAGCAGTTGATCAACGGTATCACCCTGGGCAGCATCTACGCGCTGGTCGCACTCGGCTACACCATGGTGTACGGGATCGTCGGCCTCATCAATTTCGCGCACGGGGAGCTGGTCATGGTCGGTGCGCTTACCGCGCTCTCGGTGATCCAAGCGTTGATGGCCGCCGGCCTGGGGCTGCCGCCCGCGGCGGTGATGGTCGCGGGCCTGCTGGTCGCCATTCCGCTATGCATGCTGCTCGCCTACGCGATGGAGCGGGTCGCCTACCGGCCGCTGCGCGGGGCGCCGCGCCTCGCTCCGCTGATCACCGCGATCGGCGTATCCATCGTGCTGCAGAACGTGGCGATGCTCTTCTGGGGACGCAGCTACTTCAGCTTTCCCGCCGTGTTCGCCACCACCACTTACAGCGTCGCCGGAGCTGCCGTCACCGATCTGCAGATCCTGATCGTGCTCCTGGCGGGGGCGCTCATGGCGGGCTTGCTCCTCATCGTGCACCGCACGCGCCTCGGCCTCGCCATGCGCGCCACCGCGGAGAACGCCCAGGTGGCGGGCTTGATGGGCGTGGACGCGAACCGCGTGATCGTCGCGGCGTTCCTGCTCGGCGCGGTGCTCGCCGCGGTCGCCGGGCTGATGGTATCGGCGTACTACGGCATCGCGCACTACTACATGGGCTTCATGCTCGGCCTGAAGGCGTTCACCGCTGCCGTGCTGGGCGGGATCGGCAATCTCGCCGGGGCGATGCTCGGGGGCCTCCTGCTCGGGCTCATCGAGAGCCTGGGCGCAGGCTACATCGGCGACCTGACCGGCGATGTCCTCGGCAGCAACTACCAGGACGTTTTCGCTTTCCTGGTCCTCGTCGTGGTGCTGACGATCCGGCCTTCGGGTCTGCTCGGCGAGCGCGTGTCGGAGCGCTCCTAGCGTGGAGAGGATTGCGAGCCGCAAGGCGCTCGTCTGGACCGGATTCGCGCTGGTCGGCGTCGCGCTCGCGGTTCTGCCGCTCGCGCTTGCCGCCGCATTCGGCCAGGCCTGGGTACGCGTCGTGAATCTCGCGCTGCTCTACGCGATGCTCGCGCTCGGTCTGAACATCGTGGTCGGATTCGCCGGACTGCTCGACCTCGGCTACATCGCCTTTTACGCCGTCGGTGCGTATACCTACGCCCTGCTCGCGTCCCCGCATTTCGGCCTGCATCTGCCGTTCTGGATCACGCTGCCGCTGGGATTCCTGGTGGCGGCGGGATTCGGCGTGCTGCTGGGGGCGCCGACGCTCAAGCTGCGCGGCGACTACCTGGCGATCGTGACGCTCGGCTTCGGCGAGATCATCCGCATTTTCCTGAACAACCTGAATGCTCCGGTGAACATCACCAACGGGCCGCAGGGCGTGAATCTGGTCGATCCGCTGAAGCTGGGCGGCTTCTCGTTCAGCACCCGCGAAACCCTGCTCGGCGTGGATTTCAGCGGGCCGCAGAAGTATTACTACGCGCTGCTCGCGCTGATCCTCGTCATCATCGTGGTCAACCTGCGGCTGCAGGATTCGCGCATCGGCCGTGCCTGGGAGGCGATTCGCGAGGACGAGATCGCCGCGCGCGCGATGGGCATCAACACGCGCAACATCAAGCTGCTCGCCTTCGCGATGGGCGCGTCGTTTGCCGGTCTCGCCGGCGGCCTGTTCGCTTCCATCCAGGGATTCATCAGCCCGGAGAGCTTCAGCCTGCTCGAATCGGTGATGGTGCTGTCGATGGTGGTGCTCGGCGGGATGGGCAACATCGCGGGGGTCATCCTCGGGGCGGTGCTGCTCACCGGGCTCCCCGAGCTGATCCGCTTCACCGTCGTCCCGGCGCAGCAGGCCCTGTTCGGCAGGGTCGTCGTCGACCCGGAAGCGATCCGCATGCTGCTGTTCGGCCTGGCGCTGATCCTGGTGATGCTGTTCCGTCCGGCGGGCCTGTGGCCGGCGAAGCTGCGCAAGCGGGAGTTTGCCCGGTGACCGCACCGCTCCTCGGCGCGAACGGGATTTCCAAGAGTTTCGGCGGCGTGCAGGCGCTCTCCGAGGTATCGATCACCATCCAGCCGGGCGAGATCTACGGTCTGATCGGACCGAACGGCGCCGGAAAGACGACGTTCTTCAATCTGCTGACCGGCTTGTACCGGCCGGATTCCGGGAATTTCGAATTCGCAGGCTCGCGGCTCGACGTGCGCGCCCCCGAGCAGGCAGCGCAGCGCGGCATCGCTCGCACCTTCCAGAACATTCGCCTCTTCGCCAACATGAGTGTGCTCGAAAACGTCATGGTGGGGCGGCATGTGCGCACCCGCGCGGGCGTGCTCGGCGCGGTGCTGCGCGGGCCCAAGACGCTCGCCGAGGAGCGCGCGATTCACGAGCGTTCGCTCGCGCTGCTCGAATTCGTCGGACTGACCGCGCGCCGCGACGAGCCTTCGCGTCATCTCGCCTACGGCGATCAGCGCCGCCTGGAAATCGCCAGGGCGCTTGCTACCGATCCGAAACTGCTCGCGCTCGACGAGCCGGCCGCCGGCATGAACGCGACCGAGACCGCCGCGTTGCGCAGGCTGCTCGAGGCAATCCGCGCCCAGGGTGTCACCTTGCTACTCATCGAGCACGACGTGAAACTCGTCATGGGGCTGTGCGATCGTGTCGCGGTGCTCGACTACGGGCGCAAGATCGCCGAGGGCCGGCCGGCGGAAGTGCAGCGCAACGCGGCAGTGATCGAAGCGTACCTCGGAGTCGGCGTCACCGGCGCTCTCGCTGGGGGCGCGAGTGCTTGAAATTCGCGGCCTGCGCGTCGCCTACGGCGGCATTGTCGCCGTAAAGGGCGTCGATCTGCACGTCGACGCGGGCGAGCTCGTATGCGTGATCGGCGCGAACGGCGCCGGCAAGACGACGACGCTGACGACTATCGCCGGGCTCCTGCCCAGAACCGCGGGTTCGATCCGCCTGCAAGGCGAGGACACGGCGGGGCTCGCCTCGCACCAGCTGGCGAGCCGCGGCCTGGCGCTCGTGCCCGAGGGCCGCGGCATCTTTGGCAGGCTCACGGTGATGGAGAACCTGGAAATGGGCGCCTATCTCCGCGAACGCGGTGCGGCCAAGCGGGACCTGGATAGAGTGCTCGCCTTGATGCCGCGGCTGGCCGAGCGCCGACGCCAGACAGGCGGTACCTTGTCCGGGGGCGAGCAGCAGATGCTGGCGATCGGCCGGGCCCTGATGGGTCGGCCGAAGCTGCTGCTGCTCGACGAGCCGAGCATGGGGCTTGCGCCGGCGATGGTGCAGAGAATCTTCGAGATCATCCTCGGTGCGGCCCGGGAAGGGGTGACGATTCTGCTGGTCGAACAGAACGCCAGGCTCGCGCTCGAGCTCGCCAGCCGCGCCTATGTGATGGAAGGCGGAAACATCGCCTTGTCGGGAGAGGCTCGCGCGCTCCTCGCCGATTCCCGCGTTCGCGAAGCCTACCTTGGCGAGCCTGCGGCATGATCCGCGCAATCCCCCGCCGGAATCTGCGGGACGGGGTCAGGTGCCCACGCGGTCGGCGGCCGTCGTAAACGAATCGGAGTAGAACTCGTTCTCGGGAAGACCGCAGCGCGAGAGAAAATCGCGCCGCGCCGAATCCACCATGATGGGCACGCCGCAGGCATAGACCTGGTGACCCGAGAGATCCGGGAGGTCCTGCATCACGGCGCGGTGCACGAAACCCGCGCGGCCGCTCCAGCCGTCCTCCGGCAGCGCGTCCGAGACCACCGGAACGTAGCTGAGACTCGCGTGTTCGGCGACCCAGCGCTCGGCGAGCGCGTTCAGGTACAAGTCTTTCGGGCGGCGCCCGCCCCAGTAGAGCGACATCGGCCGCGAGATATTTTTCTTGAAGGCCGCCTCGATGACTGCCTTGATGGGAGCGAACCCGGTCCCGGAGGCGAGGAACACGACCGGTTTCGTCGACTCCTCGCGCAGGAAAAAGGTACCGAAGGGTCCCTCGAGACGCAGGATGTCGCGTTCCTTCATGGTGTTGAAAACGTGTTCGGTAAAGGCGCCGCCCGGCACCAGGCGCACGTGCAACTGCACGAACTCGTCGTCGTGCGGCGCGTTCGCCATCGAGAAACTCCTGCGCGAGCCGTCCTTGAGCAGGATGTCGATGTACTGGCCGGGAATGAACATGAGCCGCTCGTTCGCAGGCAGCTTCAGATAGACGATCATGGCGTCGTCGGCCGCGCGCTCGAGCTTGTGCACGCGCGCCGGGAGCTTGCGCACCTGGATGTCACCCGCCTTGCGCACTTCGCGCGCTTCGATGATCACATCGGAGAGGGGTTTCGCCTGGCAGAAGAGCGCATAGCCCTGCTCGCGTTCCGCGGCGCTGAGCGCCTTTTCGGAGTAGCGCCCGAAATCGATGCGGCCCTCCACGAGCTTGCCTTTGCAGCTGCCGCAGGCGCCGTCGCGGCACCCGTAGGGAATAACCAGGCCCGCGTCGAGGGCGGCCTGCAGGATGCTGGTGCCCTCGGGTGCGGGAAATTGATGTCCGGTGTTACGGATGCTGACCTGATGCGTCATCGGGGTGCGGGGTAATATTCGTCTGTGGAATCTCTGCTCATCGTCGGTTGCGGCGACATCGCACGCCGCGCCCTTCCGGAACTCGGGCGGCGCTACCGCATCACCGCGCTGGTGCGTGCCCGCGCTCCGGATCTCGCCGCATCCGGTGTCGAGTTGATCGAGGGTGACCTCGACGACTCGGCATCGCTCGCTCCGCTTGGCGGCCGCGCGCATCGCGTTGCCCATCTTGCGCCGCCGGCCGCAAGCGGCGGACTCGACTCGCGCACGCGCAACCTGCTTGCCGCATTTGCGCCGCGCGGAGGCGGCGCCATGTTACCACAGCGATTCGTGTATCTCTCGACCAGCGGCGTCTACGGAGATTGCGCCGGTGAATGGATCGACGAACGTCGCGCGCCGAATCCCGGAACCGCCAGGGCGAAACGGCGCCTGGATGCCGAAGGCGCCATCTCCGAATGGGGCGCTCGGTATGGGGTGGAGGTCGTGATCCTGCGCGTGCCGGGCATCTATGCGTCCGACCGGCTGCCCCTTGAGCGTCTGGCGCGCGCCATGCCGGCGCTGCGTGCCGAAGACGACGTCTACAGCAATCACATCCACGCCGACGATCTCGCCGCGATCCTGGTCGCGGCGCTCGAATCGCCGCAGGCGCGCGGCATCTACAATGCGAGCGACGATGCGCCCATGAGGATCGGCGATTTTCTCGACTTGGTCGCGGACCGCGCCGGCTACTCGCGGCCCCCGCGCCTTCCTCGTGAAGAAGTCGCGCGCGTGCTGGCGCCGGAGCAGTTCTCGTTCATGAGCGAGTCGCGGCGGATTTCCAACCGGCGGCTGAAGGCAGATCTGGGCGTGCGCCTTCGCTATCCGAGCGTCTTCACCGGCGTGCCCAAGCTCAGGGAAACCGCATGACTCCAGCGGACGTGTGCCTGGTCATCACCAATATGCCCGATCGCGACAGCGCCGCAAGGCTCGCCCATGCGCTCGTCGAGAAGCGTCTGGCGGCATGCGTCAATATCCTCGCGCCTTGCCGGTCGGTGTATCGCTGGAAGGGTCAGACCGAGGACGGGGAGGAGCATCCGCTGCTCATCAAGAGCACCAGTGCACGCTATCCGGAGCTGGAAGCCGCGATCCGCGCCGCGCATCCTTACGAACTTCCGGAGATCATCGCGGTCCCATTGGCGGGCGGCCTGCCCGGCTACCTCGAATGGGTCGACACGGAGACGCGGCCCGCGTGAAACCCATGCACCGGCTGCTCCTCATCGTTCTGCTGGCCCTTGCTGCGCCCGCGCTTCGCGCAGCGAGCGAGCCAGAGCTGCTGGAACCGGACAAGGCGTTTCGCTTTTCTGCCCGCCTGCTCGACGCCGCAACCGTCGAAGTTCGCTATGCGATCGCCGATGGATACTACCTGTACCGGGACCGCTTTCGATTTTCCGCGGAGCCTGCCACGGTCGCAATCGGCGCGCCGCAGTTTCCGCGCGGTGAGGTGCACGAAGACAAATTTTTCGGCAGGCAGGAGACGTACCGCAAGGAGGTGCGCATCCGGCTGCCGCTGGAGGCTGCCGTCTCCGAGCGCCTGAAGCTCGTGGTCACTTCGCAAGGCTGCGCCGACGCAGGGGTGTGCTACGTCCCGCAGGAGCAGAGCGCCGAACTCAGGCTCGCTTCCGCGGGAGGTGCGCCAGGCTCTATTTTCGGCAAGGCCGATCGTCTGGCTTCCACGCCGGAAAG
>JBGPTG010000051.1:0-13904 GCA_041490545.1 Gammaproteobacteria bacterium | reverse complement strand
TCGGCCACCGATCGATGCAGCAGCATGCGCCGGGCCCCGCCGATGTCGCGGTAGACGACCTCGCGCACCTTGTCGTGGCTGAAGTCGTAGACGCCGCCGTCGGACTCCTCGCGCAGCAAACGGCGCTTCACGAGCGCCTCAAGCGCGTCGAGCAGCTGGCCCTCGGGCTCGCGTGTCACGTCGAGCAGGGTGTCGAAGTCGAAGCGCCGGCCGAGGACGGCGGCGGTCTCGAGCGTCGACCGGATCTCCTGCGGTACCTGCGTGATGCGGGCGCGCACGGCGGCGCGCAAAGCATCCGGAAGCATCGCGGGCTCTCCGCTCGCGCGGGTTTCCAGCGGTATCTCGCCTTCGATCAGGGACTGCAGGATCGACATGAGAAAGAACGGATTGCCCTCGGTCTCGCGATGCAGGCGCTCGGCCAATCCCGGGGCGGCGAGCCGTGCATCGCCGAGCGCCGCGACGAGGCTCTCGGCATCACCAAGTTCCAGTCGCGCGAGCGGCACACGGCGCGCGTCGGTCTCGCGGCGCAGGCTCTCGACCAGCCGCGCGAGCCGCTCGTCGCTGTCGAGATCCTCGTCGCGATACGCGTAGATCAGGAGTGCCGGTCGTTCGGCGACGTGCCGGGCGAGGTAGTGGAGCACCTGCGCGCTCGCGTCGTCGGCCCACTGAATATCGTCCACCATGAGAATGAGCGGCCGGCCGTCTCCCGTTGCTTCGAGGAGCTGCCCCACTGCGCGTGACAGGCGCGCCTGGCGTGCCTCGGGAAAGTCGCGCGACAGCTGCGGCAAATCCGGAAAGCGCTCGGCCACCGCGGGAACCAGCGCGGCAAGCTCGGCGAGCGACACGGGCGCGATTTTGCGCAACGCGGCGGGTGACGCTCGGTCGAGCGCGCGCGTGACCAGGTCGATCACGGGCTGATAGGGCATCGCCCGATCGATCTCGTAACAGTTTGTCGCGAGCGTGGGCATGCCCTGGGCTTCCGCGTAGCGTGCGACCTCGCGCATCAAACGGCTCTTGCCGATGCCGGGCTCGCCTTCGATCAGGACGGCGTGGCCGGTGCCGGTCGTCAATCGCGCGATGAGCCCGATGAGCAGGCCGTATTCGACCCCTCGGCCGACAAAGGGCGCGCTTTCGTTCGTGGAGCGAATTGCGGGAACGTGCGCGGTTTCGTGCGCAATCTTACCCGCGGCCGCGCCGAGCGGCGCGGTGTCGAGCGGCAGGCGATTGGCGGCTCGGACCGCGCGCGCCGCGTCGAGGAAGGCGCGCCGCTCCTCCTCCGGGATGGCGAGCGCCGCGGCGAGCCGGTCGGCGAGATGCCGCGAGGGTCTGCGCTCATCGGCTTCGATCTTTCTGATCGTGAAGTCCGAGCAGCTGACGCGCTGGGCGAGCGCCTCCTGAGTGAGATCCAGCGCCTTGCGGCGACGCCGCAGCCAATAGCCAAAGGAATGTGCCCGGTCGTGCACGTCGCCTGACCCCCGTAGTCTCAACGTGCCTGATTCTAGCGGCACTGTCCCGGCTTTTGTCCCGCATCTTGTCCCGCTTTGCGGGACCCCGTGCGCTCTCGCGTGGAGTGAAATAGCGGCACGTCGATCGGTAAGGGCAAAGCCGGACCCGACGATGAGTAACAGTAACACGCCGCTGGACCAAGACACGTTTCCGGACTTAGTCACCAGGAGAAAAACCATGCCCGCAGTCATTTCGACGCCCCAACCCGCCGTCGACCTCGCCGCCGTGAAGGGCAGGCAGCAAGCGGCCTGGTCCGCCGGCGACTATGCCGTCGTCGGCACCACGCTGCAGATCGTCGGCGAGTCGCTTTGCGAGGCGCTCGACCTGCGTCCGGGCGCGCGCGTGCTCGACATCGCCGCCGGCAACGGCAACGCGACGCTCGCCGCGGCGCGGCGCTGGGCCGATGTCACCTCGACCGATTACGTCCCGGCGCTGCTCGAGCGTGGGCGCGCCCGCGCGGGCGCCGAAGGCCTGCCGGTGAAGTTCGAGCAGGCGGACGCCGAGAACCTGCAATATGCCGACGCGAGTTTCGATGTCGTGTTGTCCACGTTCGGCGTGATGTTCACTCCCGACCAGGAGAAAGCCGCCTCCGAAATGGCGCGGGTCTGCAAACCTGGCGGGCGGATCGGCCTGGCCAACTGGACCCCTTCCAGCTTCATCGGCGAACTCTTCAAGCTGATGGGCCGGTACCTGCCCCCGCCGGCCGGCGTGAAATCGCCCTCGCTCTGGGGCACGGAAGAGCGCCTGCGCGAGCTGTTCGGCAATCGGCTCGGTTCGATCGCGATCGAGCGCAAGGACTTCGTGTTTCGCTATCGCAGCGCGGCCCACTGGCTCGAGGTCTTCCGCACCTTCTACGGCCCGATGCAGAAGGCGTTCGGCGCGCTCGACTCCGCCAGGCAGGAATCGCTCGCGACGGACCTGATCGCCCTGGCCGAACGGTTCAATCGCGCGACCGACGGTTCGCTGGCGGCCCCGGGCCAGTACCTCGAAGTGGTCATCAAGCGCAAGTAGTACGCGGATACGGCCATGCCCTCAAGGACTCTCGTCTTCCAGCGCACGCGAGAGCCGGTTCCTGAAGTGCGCAACTGATGATCTGGAGGAGAACAGAATGACCGAAGCCGATCGCATCAAGTATCTACGCGTCGCCCTGGTACTCGTGGGGCTGACCTTCACTTTCGGCCTGTGGCCGCTCGGCATCGTCTGGCCGTCCGGCTGGATCTGGCATGAAGCGGGACGCTCGGAGTATCTCGAGATGATCCTGGGCATCTATGCCACGCTCGGCGTGTTCCTGATGCTCGCATCTCGCGATCCGATGGCGCATAGAAGCCTGATCTGGTTTACGGTCTGGTCGAGTATCGTGCACGGCGCGATCATGGGGGTTCAGTCTGCCGCCAATCACCAGCACATCGGGCATCTCTGGGGGGACGTTTTGGCATTGATTGCCGTTGCGGCTGTATTGGCAGTCCTGACCCCGCGTCGGAGCTTTGCAACATAATAGTAATAGCCACCAGCGGCATTGCGAGCGCAGGGATTTTGTGTCTGGTTCGCTGGTGGCCCCGGGCAGTACCTCGATGTGGTCATCAACCAAGGAGATACATCATGAGCAACGGAAAAGCTTACAAAGGCAGCTGTTTTTGCGGCGCGGTACAGTTCACGGTCAGCGGTGAGCCGGCCGGAATGGGTTATTGCCATTGTGACTCGTGTCGCAGCTGGTCGGCAGGGCCTGTCAACGCATTCACTTTATGGAAACCCGAAGCGGTGAAGATCACGCGGGGAGCAGACAACGTCGGCACTTACAACAAGACGCCGCGCAGTTATCGCAAATGGTGCAAAACGTGTGGAGGCCACCTCTTCACCGAGCATCCCGGCATGGGACTCACCGACGTGTATGCAGCGGTCATTCCGGACTTCCCGTACCACGCCGGCGTCCATGTCCACTATCAGGAGACGAAACTGCACATCAAGGACGGGTTGCCGAAGATGAAAGACCTCCCGAAGGAAATGGGTGGCTCGGGCGTCAGCGTGGCGGAATAACGACCGACGGTTCGCTGGTGGCCCCGGGGCAGCACCTCGAGGTGGCAATCAAGCGCAAGTAGTGCGACCATACGGCCATGAAAATCGCAGACGGCGCGCTGGAACTCGTCGGCAACACGCCGCTCGTGCGGCTGAACAGGATTGCAGCGGGCTCGTCTGCGCAGGTCGTGGCGAAACTCGAGTTCTACGCCCCGGGCGCGAGCGTGAAGGACCGGATCGGGGTTGCGATGATCGATGCCGCCGAGCGCGCCGGGACGCTGCGGCCCGACATGATCGTCGTCGAGCCGACCAGCGGGAACACCGGCATCGCGCTTGCCTGGGTCTGCGCGGTGAAGGGTTACCGTTGCAGGCTCTTCATGCCGGAATCCATGAGCCGCGAGCGCCGGGCGGTGATTCGCGCCTTCGGTGCCGAACTTGTGCTCACCCCGGCGGCCGAAGGCGCCATCGGCGCGGTCAAGCGCGCCGAAGAACTGGCGGCGTCCGATCCCGCGCGCTACTTCATGCCCCAGCAGTTCAGGAATCCGGCGAACCCGGAAGTGCATCGCCGCACCACCGCCGAAGAGATCTGGCGCGATACGGACGGTAAAGCCGACATCCTCATCTCGGGTATCGGCACCGGCGGAACGATCACCGGTGTCGGCGAGGTCATCAAGGCGCGCAAGCCCGGATTCAAGTGCATCGCCGTCGAGCCCGACGCTTCGCCGGTTTTGTCGGGCGGAGCGAAAGGGCCGCACGCCATCCAGGGTCTCGGCGCCGGGTTCGTTCCCGAGGTCCTGAATCGCAACATCTACGACGAGATCATCCGCGTGACGAACGACGACGCGATTGTGACTGCGCGCCGCATGGCGAAAGAAGAGGGCCTCTTCGTCGGCATCTCCTCGGGCGCAGCGGTGTGGGCGGCGCTGCAGGTCGCGCGTCGGCCCGAGCACGCGGGCAAGCTGATCGTCGCGATCCTGCCTTCATATGGCGAGCGCTATCTGACATCGCCGTTGTACGCGGATCTCATGGACTGACCGTACTGCGGCCGGGTCCCGGCCGGCGTCAATTCGCTGCGCGAACCAGGAGAACGCGGGAGCCCTTTCCCCTTTCGAGGGGGCCTGGGCCGATTTGGTACGATTTGTGGCCAGACCCTCACCGAGGACACTATGCGCGCAGCGTGGTATGAAAAAAACGGACCGGCCGTCGAAGTCCTGAAGTTGGGCGAGCTGCCCGATCCCGTGCCCGGCCCGGGCGAGGTGCGCGTGCGGCTGCACGCTTCCGCCGTCAATCCGTCGGACGTCAAGGCGCGCGCCGGCGGCCGCAAGGTGCTGTGGGACCGCGTCGTGCCGAACAGCGATGGCGCCGGCATCATCGACCGCGTCGGGCCGGGCGTCGAAGCTTCGCGCATCGGAGCGCGCGCATGGGTCTATAACGCCCAGTGGGAACGACCTGGCGGCACGAGCGCGCAATACGTTGTGCTGCCCGCGGCGCTCGCCGTGCCGCTCGCGGACCGGCTCTCCTTCGAACAGGGCGCGTGCCTCGGCATTCCGGCGATGACCGCGCACCGCTGCCTGTTTGCGCAAGGGCCCATCGCGGGCAAGACCGTGCTGGTCACGGGCGGCGCCGGCGTGGTCGCTCATTACGCGATCCAACTCGCCAAGTGGGCGGGTGCGCGCGTGGTGACGACGGTCAGCTCGCCGGCCAAAGCCTCGCATGCACGGGCGGCGGGCGCCGATGTGATCATCGATTACCGCACCGAGAACGTCGTCGAGCGCATCCGCGCGAGCGTCGGCGGCGTGGACCACGTGGTCGATGTCGATTTCGGCGGGAACCTCCCGGTCACCGCGCAGATCCTGCGCCCGAACGGCGTGGTTGCGTCCTACGCTTCGATGGGGGACCCGAAGCCCGCGTTCCCCTACTACGACCTGTTCCGCCTGAATCCGGTCATCCGCCCGGTGCTGGTCTATTCGATGAGCGACACGGCCAAGGCCGAGGCGCACGCCGACATCGCGCGCTGGCTGAAGGAAGCTAAGCCCGTGTTCGCCATCGCCGAACGTTTCCCGCTCGCCGAAGTCGTGAAGGCGCACCTCGCCGTCGAACGCGGCGCGAAGATCGGCCACGTCATTCTGACGATCGATTGATTCTGATGGCGATGCCAGCAACGAGGGCAAGCAAGCCCGCGCCTGGAACGGCTGGACCAAGCCGGCTTTTCCACGGAGAGAACATGCGTACCCGATCAAACCGGCTCCAGATGTTTTGCATCTCCGCTGCGTTCCTGTGGTCCACCGCAGCCTGGACACAGGATCCTGCCGCACTCTACAAGACCTTTTGCGGCACCTGCCATGAATCGGCGGGTGATTCCCGTGCTCCCTCTCGGGAGATCCTGAAGCAGATGTCGCCGGAGCAGATTCTTTCGGCGCTGGAAAAAGGATCGATGGTGACGGTGGGCGCCGAGCGCAGCCGGGCGGAGCGCCGTGCGCTGGCAGAATATCTCTCCGGGAAAGCCTTGGGAAGCACACCGCTCGCCTCCATCCCGAAATCCGCGTTCTGCGACGCTTCGGCGCGCTCGTTACCGAAAGACCTGTCGGGCGCGTCCTGGAACGGATGGGGAGTCACGACGGCAAACACGAGATTCCAGGCAGGCGATGCCGCAGGGCTTGCGCCGGAAGCGGTGTCGCGACTGAAACTGAAGTGGGCGTTCGGATTCCCCGGGGCAAGCTCGGCGAGTTCGCAGCCGGTGGTGGCGGGAGGCCGCGTCTACGTCTCCAGCTGGGAAGGCGATGTGTTTTCACTCGACGCCAGGACCGGCTGCATTCACTGGATGATCGAAGCCGAAGCGGGCGTGCGCAGCGCCATCAGCCTGGACCAGGACGCTTCGGGAAACCTGGTGGCTTACTTCGGCGACCTCGCGGCGAACGCCTATGCCGTGGACGCCACCAGCGGGAAGATTCTGTGGAAGAGAAAAGTGGACGCCTACCCGCTCGCGCGCATCACCGGATCGCCGACACTGCACGGCGGGCGGCTCTACGTGCCGGTGTCGTCGCGCGAGGAGTCGATGGCGGGCGATCCGAAGCACGTCTGCTGCCGCTTCCGCGGCAGCGTCGCCGCGCTCGACGCCGCCACGGGCACGCAGGTGTGGAAAACCTTCACGGTCTCCGAGGAAGCGCGCGCTACGCGCAAGAGCAGCGCGGGTGTTCAGTCGTGGGGACCGTCCGGAGCTGCGGTATGGACTGCGCCTACCATCGACCCAAAGAGAAACGTTCTTTATATCGGCACCGGAAACTCCTACTCGGCTCCCGTGGCGCCAATGTCCGATTCGATTGTTGCGATGGATTTGACGTCGGGAAAAATTCTCTGGTCACGCCAGATCACGCCGAACGATACCTGGAACGGAAGCTGCCCGGAGACCGCCCGCGACCACGCCAACTGCGCCGATCGAGCCGCGCCGGATTTCGATTTCGCCTCTTCCCCGATTCTCGTCGAGCCGAAGAATGGAAGGCCGATGCTCATCGCCGGACAAAAATCGGGCGTGCTGTTCGCGCTTGACCCGGACCGCGGCGGCGCGACCCTGTGGGAGCAACGCGTCGGCGCTGGCGGAGTGTCCGGAGGCATCATGTGGGGATCGGCCGTCGACGGCGACAGAGTCTATGCCGCGCTCTCCGACTCCAGGCGTATCGGGCGCGTGACGGATCCAAACTCCGGTGGAGGACTCGCTGCCGTCGAAATAAGAAGCGGCACGCTTCTCTGGAAAACGCCGCATCCGGACTGCGGCACCAGAAAACCCTGCGGCAAGGTCCAGGCCGCCGCGGTCACCGCGATACCCGGAGTTGTATTTTCCGGCTCGGTCGACGGAAATCTGCGGGCTTACTCAGCCAGCGACGGCAAGACAATCTGGGAATTCAACACGGCCCGGGAATTCAAGACGGTGAATGGCATACAGGCGAAAGGAGGCTCGATCAGCAACGGCGGAGTCGCCGTCGTGGATGGAATGCTGTTTACCAACTCGGGATACTCCCATCATTCCGGCATCATGCCCGGGAATGTGTTTTTGGCGTTCGGAGTGGACTAGGACCCTCCGGGCGCGGACGGCGCGAAGATCCACCGCGGGCCGGCGATGCCAGCCGCGCATCAGGCGAGATGCTTGCGGAAGAAAGCGACCGTCCGCTCCCAGGCGAGCTTCGCCGCCGCCTCGTTGTAGCGCGGCGTCGAGTTGTTGTGAAAGCCGTGCTGAGTGCCGGGATACTTGTACATCGCGTAGGAGGCGCCCGCCGTCTTCAGCGCCTGCTCGTAGGCCGGCCACATCGCGTTGATGCGCTCGTCGCTTTCGGCGTAGTGAATGAGAAGCGGCGCCTTGATCTTCGGCACCGCGGCGGTCTCGGCTGCTGCGCCGTAGAAAGGCGCCGCCGCGTGCAGTTCGCCGCCGAGCGCGGCCGCCAGGTAATTCGTCGTGCCGCCGCCCCAGCAAAAACCTGTCGCGCCGAGCTTGCCGCTCGAGCGCGCGTGCGACTTCAGAAACCGCGCGCCGTTCAGCATGTCCGTGCGCAGTTTGCCCTGGTCGAGCTTCGCCTGCATGTCGCGGCCCTCGTCGTCGTTGCCCGGGTAACCGCCGAGCGGCGCGAGACCATCGGGGGCAAGCGCGAGGAACCCCTCCACCGCCGCGCGGCGCGCCACGTCCTCGATGTAGGGGTTCAGTCCGCGGTTCTCGTGCATCACCAGCACCGCCGGGAACGGCCCCGCACCCGCGGGCTGCACGAGATAGCCGCGCATCGAGCCCGAATTTCCCCCGGGGGAGGGATAGGAGACATACGTCGCCTTGATCCGCGCGTCCGTGAACGAAATCGTCTGCGCCCTGGCGTAATTCGGAAACAACGCCTGCGCCATCGCCAAGCCCGCCGCGCCCAGCGCCCCGGCCCGCTTAAGGAACTCCCGCCGGTCGATCTGGCCGTGGCAGTACTCGTCGTAGAGATCGAAAACCCGCTGGTCGATCTCCGATTGGGTTACTGCGCCCAGCAGGGGGCGATGATCGATGAGCGAAGGCTCCAGCGTGGATTGCCCGGGCATGGCAGCTGCTCCTATGGGTTGTGGCGGGCGTATGCTACGACAAAAGTGGGGGAGGGGCAGCTGGACTGCGCTCGCGTCCTTGGGCCGTTGCGAGGTTGGGACGGTTCCAGTTGGCGTCTCGCAGACGTGCGATTGTGGCCGGAGGCTGACGTCCGTCGATGACCGCTTTCGACTCAAAGCGGACATTCGCACCATCGCAATTCGAGCGTTTCTATACGGCCTCAACAATCCGGTTGAGCGGCCGCCGAGTGCGGAGCGCCGAGGGTACCCAACAGGGCTCCAGATCCCGCAATCGAGCCGATCCCCCGGCGTCTATTTGAGACTGCCGTAATAATTGATCAATGCGTCGAAGTCGTCCTTCTGCAGCCTGTCTATCTTCGATTTCATGTTCTTCATCATTGAGCGCTTGCCGGACCTGAAATCCTCCAACTGCGCCTTCAGGTATTGCATCCGCTGGCCCGCAAGGATGCCGGCATCGTCATTGGCGAGACTTCCGCCCTGCTGATGACACTTATCGCAGTTGACATCATGAATCTCCTTGCCCTTCTTTGCCGAGGCCGGATCGAAGTTCTGCTGGGCGGGGACAAATTTCTTCTTGGCGTAATATTTTGCCAGCTGATCGATGTCCGCGTCACCTAGGTCCTTGACGACTCGGCACATGTCGCTCTTTGTTCCCTTCTTGCCGCCGCTACGGATATCGGTTTCGGGGCAGGCCCTCTCCTTTTTCTTGTACGCGTCCATCTGGGCGGAAATGTAGTCGGCCGAATAGCCCGCAATGGTTGGCACGTCCGCTTCGGTAGTTACGCCGTCGTTTCCGTGGCAGCTTGTGCAGGTCTCGACCATATTGCCCATGTCTGCCGCCCAAACACCGAGCGTGAGAAGAACTCCGGCCAAAGCCGTGAATCCCGATGCAAGCTCTTTCGCGGCGTTGCGCTTCGAGGCGATCGATCGGCCGCCACTGCGAGTCTCGGTATGACAAACAGAGGGCATTGTCGATTGCAGGGACAACCGGCCTTTATCCGCTCGCATCATATTTCCACTCTCTCGTTCGTGCCAAGGCAGGGAGTGGGAGAGTCCCTCACCCCTGCCGCTGGTCAGTACCTACCTGTCGCCTTCAGAACCCAAACATTGCACGAAGGGTGAACCCATGATCGCTGAGTCGCGCCGATGTGGTGGCGGCACCTCCGAGTGCCGCTATCGGTCCTCCAGATGCCGTATCGTCGAAGACATGGTAGCGAGCCTCGGCGACCAGCTTGATATTCTGCTCGTACAGGTGCTGCCACCCGATGATGAAGTCGTGTTCTTTTGGCGTCGAATTTGTTATGCCGGTATTGCCATTGACAGTCGACGTCGTGTCGTTGAAGGAGTCACCCCTGAGCCAGTCGTAACGAGCATACGCTATGGAAGTCTTCGAAATCTGCCAGTTGAGCTGGTTGAGCCCGCCCTTCCATTTGAACTCCTGGCCGAATCCCGTAGGATTGCTCTCGCGGTTGAACATCACTGCGTTCTCCAGCCACACCGGAATTCCGAACGGCACAAGACTCAGCGTAAAGTCAGGCCCAAACCTGCTGGTCTTGTTGGGATCCTGGGCCCCGGACATGACGCCCGTCCCCCCGGGTGTGTTTACATTGGTCGAGGCAGTTGTCCGCAGATTGTCGCTGTAGGAGTCGGCGCTGTGGATGCCGAAGAAACCGAGTGTCTGGTTGTACCAGCGCATGACCCAGCGCCCATACACGTCCTTTTTGGTGTTGTTATCGGCTTTGGCGTTGCTGCCGTTTGTTACACCAAGGTGATACTCCGCCCAGAACGTGTCCCTCTTCGCGACGTCGGTGACCGCCTTTCCGAAGGTCAGCATCCCGTTGACCTCGGCAAGGATCTGCGGTTCGCTCAGTCTGAACAGGAAGTCATTGGGATCCCCTCCGACTGCGCCATCGACCTTTCTCGGGCTGAGCAGGTCCAACGCGGTGCGCTCATAGATGAGGTACTGGTTGACGGAGAGCCGCACCTTGCCGGTCGCGTAGCCCATCGGAAGGTGAGTGATGCCGGCCAGGAAATTGACGCTGTCGCGCGGCGTGCTGTCTCCGAACGGATTGTTCCAAAAGAACTTCGCCACCTCGAAAGCCGGCGATTCGGTACTGAATTGGATTTGGCGACCCGGGCTTGTGTTGTATCTTGCTTCAAAATTGCCGGTCGGCGTGAACTCCCAGGCACGCGTTTCGTACATCGGAAACTCGACGAAAGCCGATAGATGCTCCCCAAGCGGCGACGTCATGAAGATACTTGCGTCCTCCAGGGCAAGGCTGAATCCGTTCGACGTGCCACTGGACCCGCCGGCGCCGGATACGTCACGTTTCTCCGAGCGGGAATCGACCCCGACGCCTGTGATGAATGACAAGGGGAGCGTTGACGGGATAGTGACTCCCTTCGAGATTTCAATATCCTCGGTTTCTGGCTTCATCGGCTTTCCGTTGATCGCGCGATAACCACTGAGCCTGAACGTAGCGCCGGCACCCGTCAACGCACCCCACATGGTGTGGCAGGTGGAGCATTCCACGCCGTAGCGGCGCGAGTACGATGGCACTGCCCAAGCGCTTGTTTCGAAGAGCAGCCATAGTGTTACGGTCGAGACGGCAATGACTACTGCGGATCGCGCGATCTTCTTCATGATTCTTCCCCTATGTAATCCGTTGAGACCGACTTCCCACAATGCAATGTATCGTTGAATGATTCTCATTGTTTGATCTATGTCAACTTCTCCACTGCTATGATCTCCATCGACGTTCGAGGTGAAATTCCCCAAGCGATAAGTCTCGTAGAATCAGTTGCTTCTTGAAATGAATTGCTTGCCGTCAAATCGGCAGCAAACGAAGTCGAGCGGTGTGCTGTCAGCGGCTGCGGAAAGTTACAGAGCCTGACCTCTCGCCTGGTCCGCTCCTGGCCGAAAGCGGACGAAATTCCGGCCATGGGCATCCGACCCATCGCAGACATTCGCTTTCCCCAATGCCCGCCTTCGCGGCGCCGCCGACTTAGCGGGTCCGGCCGGCTTTCACGAACTCGATCGAGGCCTGAAACAGTTCGAGATCCTTCTCGTAGTCGGCCGCGTCGGCGCGATTGATCTGTATCCATTCCCTGGTACTTGCCGTGCCGCCGGGCTGAAACGGGACGGTGTTGTCCCTCGAGAACTGCAATTCGGTCGCCTTGGCAACGGGCAGGCGCAGTCCGACGCCGTCTCCACTGATGCAGGCGAACATCCTGTCGCTGACGAAGTAGGCGTCGAGGCCGTTGATTTTTCTTGCGCTGACGCCCGGGAGTTTCAGAAGCAGAGCGTCGATCTGCGCCTTGCGGCTGGACTTGATGGTATCGGTATTCAAAGGGAATCGGCCGGAGTTGTCATGAATAGAGCGATTGAATCTACTCCGCCCTGATATTCCCCGCCTTTACCACCGGGCCGAACTTCGCGATCTCGCCCCGGATCCACTCGACCATCTGCTCGGAGGTGTTGCCGATCGGCTCGACGCCCATGCCGTCGAGCTTCTCGCGAATATCCGGCAGCCTGACGATGCGCACCACCTCGGCGTTCAGTTTCGCCGCCACGTCGCCGGGCGTGCCCGCCGGCGCGAACACGCCGATCCACAGCACCATTTCATAACCGGAAACGGTCTCGGCCATCGCGGGCACTTCCGGCATCGACGCCGAGCGCTTCGCCGAAGTCACCGCGAGCGCCCTTACCCTGCCCGCCTTGACCTGCGGCACGAGCGGCGGGGTATCGACGATGGTCATCTGTACGTCGCCCGCCATCACCGCGCTGATCGACGCCACGCTGCCCTTGTAGGGAATGTGCTTGATGTCGGTCCCGGTCATCTGCTTGAACATTTCGCTCGCCACCTGGAAGGCGGTCGAGCCCGCGCTGTAGTTGAGCTTGCCGGGGTTGGCTTTCGCGTAGGCGACGAGCTCCTGCACGGAATTCGCCGGTACCGAAGGATGCACCACCAGCACCAGCGGGAACGATCCGACCATGCTGATCGGTAGGAAATCCTTCAGCGGATCGTAGGGAAGCCTGGCGTAGAGCACCGGGTTCACCGACATGCCGCCGGTGGCGTTCACCAGCAGCGTGTAGCCGTCGGGTGCGCTCTTCGCGACGAACTCCGAGGCAATGATGGAAGCCGCGCCGGGCTTGTTGTCGATCACCACAGACTGGCCCCAGGTCTCCTGCATCTTTGCGCCTACCAGGCGCGCGATGATGTCGTTGCCGCCGCCCGGGGGGAAACCGACGACGATGCGGATCGGCTTCGTCGGATACGCCTGCGCGAACGCGCCTGCCGATGCGGCAAACAGCGCGATGAATGCCAGAAGTCTTGCAGTTCTCACGGTTCCTCCTGTCCCCGTCGTCCCCGCGAAAGCGGGGACCCAGTGACTTTCAGGCAACAATACTGGATTCCCGCTTTCGCGGGAATGACATCAGTTAGCTGCCCTCGCGCTTCGCCCGCGCAGCGTACTCCACGCCCTTCGCCATTCTATATACGCTCTCGGTAACCGGCACCGGCACGCTCAGCTCCTTCGCTTTCCTGACGATGTAACCCGTCATTGCTTCGAGTTCCGTCTCCCGCCCCGCCTCGAGGTCCTGCGCCATCGAGCCGGCGTGTTTCGTGAGCGGCGACTCGCCGGCACGTATCTTCTTCACCAGATACATCGGGTCGAATTCTAGCCGGATCCCCAGCGCCTCGGCGACGCGAACGCATTCCGCCGCCATGTCATCGATCAGCGCGCGCGTCTCCGGCACATTGTAGCGGGCGGCGTTCACGCCCTGCACGATCGCGCCGATCGGGTTCATGACGCTGTTGAAGATGAACTTTCCCCAGATGGCACCGCGCGGGTCGGCGACCACCCGGGTGGGCAGCCCCGAGCGCGTCATCAACTCTCCGAGCCACCCGACCGACTCGACGCTCCCCCGCGCGGGACCGAGCCAGGACTCTTCGCCGTGCACCAGGTGATGGATCCGTCCCGGTCCATCGTAGCGCGCCGCCTCGAACGACACGCCGTGCGCTACGTCCAGCTCGCTGAGCCCCATGAGCAGCTCCTCGTTCCCCATGCCGTTCTGGAACGTGACGAGCACGGGCCGGCCTTCGATCACCGGATGTATCGAGTGGAAGGCCGCGTCCGTCACCTGCGATTTCACCAGGAAGATCGCCGCGTCGAACCGGCGCGGGCCCATCTCGGCGGCGTGTGCAAAGGCTGCGAGTTTCGTCACCGACTCCGTCGCCCCCGTCACCGCGAGGCCGTGCCTCCTGATCGCCTCGACGTGCGCCAGGTTGGTGTCGAGCACG
>JBGPTG010000050.1:0-13943 GCA_041490545.1 Gammaproteobacteria bacterium | reverse complement strand
CGTAGCGCGCGGGCATCGCCGCGAGCGCATCCTGCCCGATGACGATCACCGGGTTGACTTTGATCGAGGTGCGCTCCGCGACCACCCGCTTTGCCTCGGCATCTTCTCCGAGCTGCAGATAGGCATGGACCAGATAGTCCATGGCATGCGCCTGCTCCTGCCCGTTGCCTTCCGCCTTGGCGGCCGCGGCTGAGCGCAGGTTGGTATCGATCGATTCCTGCCACATGCCGCGCCGCGTGAAGATGTGCGAAGGCATGTGCAGCGCGTGCGGGTGATTCGGCGCGATCTCGGCATAGAGCTTCGCCGCGGGAAGCCCGCGCTCGGCGATCGGCGGGTAGTCGTAGCTGTGGATCAGGTAGTGCGCCACGCCCGGATGCCCGGGTTGCTGCTTGAGCACCTTCTCCAGGATCGCCGCCGCCTTGAGCTGGTTGGCATAGGTCTTGTCGGTGAGCAGCGCGGTCATGTCGAGCGACAGCGCGTAGAAGATCGCCGCTTCCATATCGTCGGGATAGCGCTGCGACAAGGCTTCCATCGCTTTCTCATAGGAGAGACGGCGTGCGCGGAATTCGGTCTTGTCGGCGTCCCTGTAGATCAGGTCGATCGCGGCGATGTAATCGCGCTCGCGCTGCGTTTTGGCGCCGATAGTTTTGGCGCGATCCAGACCGGTCAACGCATCCTTGGTCGCATTGGCGTTAGGCGCCTGACCCGTGAGCGGGTTCTGCTGCACGGCCATCGCGATTCCCCAGTAGGCGATCGCGCACCCCGGATCCTGGCGCGCCACGTCGATGAAGCCTTCGATGGCGTCCTTGGCCCAGAATGAATGCAGCAGCGTCATGGCGCTGTCGAACCGGTTTTCGACCGCCGGGCTGCACGAGGTGGGGAAGTGCACCTTGCCGAACTGCTCCGCTGTAGCGGGCGCCGCGGTTTGCTGCGCCGTTCCACAGGCGCCGATCAGCGCGGCAAGACCTGCCGCAACCAGCGTATTGGCTGTCTTCATGGTGATTCTCCGCAGAATTCGGGTCGCGCCACCCTGATCGGGTCCGGATTGCCGCGGCGATGCGCGCCCCTCCCGAGTTTCGCCGCGTGCCAGTGTCGCAGCTTCCTTGAGTGGAATAAATATCTAAATCAGTAATAGACTGTTGCGAAATTCGGAGTAATAATTCCCGCCGTGGACAAGCTTCTGGCGATGACGACCTTCGTACGTATCGTGGACAAGGGAAGCCTGACCGCGGCCGCGAACGCTCTCGATACGTCCCTGCCGACGGTAGTCCGGACCCTGGCGGCGCTCGAGCGCGAGCTCGGCGTGTCGCTGCTGAACCGCACCACGCGCCGGATCCATTTGACCGACGCAGGGGCTCGCTACCTCGAGCGCTGCCGCGTCATTCTTTCCGAGGTGCAGGACGCCGAGGCGAAGTTGAGCTCCAGTCAGGCCGAACCGCAGGGCAGGCTGACGGTGACCGCGTCGGTGCTGTTTGGCCGCCGCTACGTCGCGCCGATCGTGAGCGAATTCATCCGGCGCCACAAGGAAGTCAACGTGGAAATGCTGTTCGTCGATCGCGTCGTGAACGCGGTCGAGGAAGGCCTCGATGTCGCGGTCCGGATCGGACATCTCCGGGATTCGTCGCTGGTGGCGATCAGGATCGGCGAGGTCCGCCGCGTGGTCTGCGCGAGCCCGCAATACCTGCGCCGCCACGGCGTCCCGCGCACGCCGGAGGAGGTCCGGGCGCATCGCTGCGTCAGGCACATCGGCTTGTCGCCGCGAAACGAATGGAACTTTCGCATCGGCCGGCGCGCCACGAGCATTCCGATCGTCTGTGCTCTGGTAAGCAACGAGATCGACAGCACGCTGAACGCGTGCGCGAACGGCCTGGGTCTGGGCATGTTCCTGTCGTATCAGACCGCGCCGTACCGGAAGTCGAACAAGATCCGGTACGTCCTGGAAGAGTTTGAAACCGAGCCAGTGCCGGTGCACGTCGTCTATCCGCATACCCGGCGGCTGTCGGCCACTGTGCGCGCATTCGTCGACGAGTGCGTGAAGAAGCTTCGACAGGTGAGACTGGACTGACGCGGCATGGCCGCGACGCGCTCGGCCGGTTCGGTGAGAGTTTCGGGCGCCCGCGGGCACTCGTGCATCGTTAGCGCGGGCGCGAAGCGCAAGGCCTGGGGAGAACTCCTCCTTTTTCGAATCGACCGGAAAAGGAGAACGCGATGATCGCGATGACGCAAGCCCCCGCGTGGGAGGAAATCTCCGCTAAGCTGCGACAATTCGAGACGAACGGCGGCTTCGAACGTCCGCGCGAAATGATCGTGGGCGCGAAGTAGTCGCTACGCAGTTCGGAGCTTGCCACAGAGGAGGGGAGTCATGCCCAGGATAGCCATCGTGCAACACGCGCCGGTGCTTCTCGACCGGAGTGCGACCATCGCCAAGGCGGTCGCGGCGATCGACGAAGTCGCGGCGCAGGGAGCGGAGCTCGTGGTCTTCCCGGAGGCCTTCATTCCCGGGTACCCCGCCTGGATCTGGCGCCTGCGGCCCGGCGCGGACGGTGCGCTCGCGCAGGCGCTCTATTCGCGCCTCTTCGCCAATGCGGTCAGCCTCGCGGGCGACGACCTGCTGCCGCTTCGCGAGGCGGCGAAGCGGCGCTCGATCACGGTCGTCTGCGGCATCAACGAGCGCGCCGCCGAAGCGAGCCGCAGCACGCTCTACAACACCGTGGTCGTGATCGGGCGCGACGGCACCCTGCTCAACCGGCACCGCAAGCTCATGCCGACCAATCCAGAGCGCATGCTCTGGGGTTTCGGCGACGCCACCGGCCTGAAGGTGATCGATACACCCTGCGGGCGCCTGGGCACCCTCACCTGCTGGGAGAGTTACATGCCGCTCGCGCGGTACGCGCTGTATGCGCAGGGAATCGAGATCTACATCGCGCCGACCTACGACAACGGCGACGGCTGGATCGGGACCTTGCGGCACATTGCGCGCGAGGCGCGCTGCTGGGTTCTGGGGAGCGGCTTCGCGCTGCGCGGCAGCGACATTCCGGACACGTTTCCCGAAAAGAAGACGCTCTATCCCGATCCCGCGGAATGGATCAACCAGGGAGACTCCGTCGTCGTCGCGCCGGACGGAGCGCTCGCCGCCGGACCGATGCGCGGCGAGCAGGGCATCCTCTATGCGGACATCGATCTCGCGCGGATCGCAGGCGCGCGCCGGACCCTGGATGTCGCCGGCCACTACGCACGGCCGGATATTTTCCGGCTGCACGTCAATGCGCAGGCGATGCCCCCGGTGGAATTCGCGACATCCGCGCAGCCGGTCGACTCTGGAGCGGCCTGAGCATCGGGAGCGCCGGGCTCACCGGGACCATGACGACTTTCGTCCTCGTGCACGGCGCCTGGCGCGGCGGATGGTGCTGGCGCTTCGTCGCGTCGCTCCTGCGTCGCGCGGGTCACGAGGTGTTCACCCCTACGCTCACCGGCCTCGGTGATCGCGCACACCTCGCCCGGCCCGGGATCGATCTCGAGCTCCACGTGCAGGACGTCGTCGCGCTGCTGGAAATGGAAGATCTGAACGACGTCGTTCTCCTCGGCCACAGCTACGGCGGGATGGTGGTGACCGGCGCCGCCGACCGCTGCGCAGCGCGCATCCGCCGCCTCGTGTATCTCGACGCCTTTGTTCCCGAGAACGGCAAGTGCGCGCTCGACTACGTCGTGCCCGAGCGCGCCGCGGCGTTCCGCGAGGAAGGCGGAAAGGCGGGCTCGGTCGCGCCGCCGCCGCTCGCGCTGTGGGGCCTCACCAAACCCGAGCACCTTGTCTTTGCCAGGCCGCGCGAGACGCGACAACCTTTCCAGACTTTCACACAGCCGATCCGGCTCGCAAACGAAGCCGCGCTCGCGCGCCTGCCGAAGACCTTCATCTACTGCTCATCGCCCGCGACCGGCACATTCGATCGATTTGCGGCGAAATACCGGAGCGACGCGGCGTGGCGCTTCTTCGAGCTGAAGACCGGCCACGACGCCATGATCCTCGTGCCCGGGGAACTGGCGGCGATACTGCTGGAGTCGGCGTAGCCGGCGCGTCGCGGACGGGGCGCTTGTCGCTCGTCCGCTAGCCGCGCGCGGGCCTGGCCGCCGCGGATTTCGTCTTGCCTGATTTCACGCCGCCCGGCGCGTTTTCACGGTGATATTCGACCAGCACGCGCCCGGTCAGCTCGCCGCGGCTGTGCACGCCGATCTTTTCGAATATCGCCTTGAGGTGCTGCTGCACCGTCAGCGGAGAGACCGAGAGTGCGCCGGCGATTGCCTTGTTGCTCATGCCGCGCAGCACGTATTGTGCGATTCCCCGCTCGCGCTCGGTCAGCGCGTAGGCCGAGAGCAGCAGCGGCGCCATCTCCTCCGGGCGCGCGGGCTCGATAACCACGGCGATCTGGCCGCCGCGCTCGGCGCTCGAGAGCCGCAATGCGTGCAGCGTCAGCCACCGGCCGGCGCGCGTCCTGATGCGCACGCGCGGCGAAGCCAGCAGCGGGCCGGGCGTCTCACCGCGCTCCTGCACAAGCAGCCGCGCCGCGACGCTGGTGACCGCCTGCGCCGGCACCGCGCCCGCGGGCCAGTCGGCCATTTCCTCGAGCCAGACCTCGGCGTTCGGTGTGGTGTGAACGATGTCGAGATCGTCCGAGAGCGTCACTACGCCGGGGGTTTCGTGTCCGGGACCCGAGGTTTTCCTCTCCAGCAGCAGGGCGTTGCGCAGGCCGCCCGCGAGATGCGGTCCGAGTCCGCCGAGCAGCGCCATCTCGGCCGCCGAGAACGGCGTCGCGTTCGAGGTCCGGTGCATGCAGATGAATCCCCAGGTGAGCCCGCTCTCGCGCAGCGCGATGCGCATTTCGTCGCCCATGCCGAACGGCTGCAGGATGTCGCGGAAACGAGGGCTGCGCTCGGGTCTGCCTTGCGTCGCGGCGTAGAGCGTGTTGACCGGGCTCGCGCCTTGAGCGAGGCCGCTGAACTTGTTGACGTCCTCTCCGAGGATTTCATTGGCGAGGAACAGCGGCGTGGCCTTCTCGGGAATGTCCTCGGACACGCCGCCGGTGAAGAGCAGCGTCGCCGGGTCGGCGGTCGCCCACCAGGCGCAGTCGAAGGGCACCAGCGCCTGGATGCTCTGCAGCGCCTCGGCCCGCAGCGCCCAGGCATCGAGCCCCTCGAGGCACAGCCGCCGGATTTCCTCCTGGGCCTTTTCCGCTGACCTGCCTGATGCCATCCTGTTCTCCGACGCTCCGCATACCACATCTGTGGTATGGCCCGCCGGCCGCGATCGGGTCAGGATTCGCCGTGCAGCACTCGAGTATAACCATCGACGAGGAAGAGTCCACATGTTTGCACGAATCGGAGTCTGGCAAGGCAATGCAGAGGAACTGGAACGCTGGATCACGCGATCGACCCAGGAAGTGAAGCCCGCCGTTCAGGCCCAACCCGGCGCGAAAGGCGCCTACTGGCTGCTCGACCGGCAGAGCCGCAAGGCGCTGACCATCACGTTGTGGGAGAGCGAGGCGGCGATGCGCAAGTCCGACGAGCGTGCCGCCGCAATCCAGGCGGGCACCTCCGCGGCGAGCGGCGCGCGCTTCACCACGGAGCGCTACGAGATCATCGACCAGTTTCACGCCGTGTAACGGGGCCCGCCATGGAAAAAACCATCAGCAAGAGCGTGCGCATCCGGCCGATCGAACCGGGCGACGCCGAAGCCTGCGGGCGGAGCGCCTTCGAGGCGCACCAGCGCGTCGCCGAGCTGCACAATTTTCCGCCGGAGCATCCCAACGTCGAGTTCTCCATCGGCTTGATGGGGGCCAAGCTGAAGGATCCGCGGGCGCGCGGCTGGCTTGCGGAGCGGGGCGGCGCGGTCGTGGGCAGCATATTCCTCAACGATTTCGCGCCGACGCCGGTGGCCGCGATCGGCCCTCTGACCGTCCATCCGGAGCATGAAGGCGGGGTTGGCCGGGCGCTGATGCAGGCCGCGCTTGAGTACGCCGATTCCTGCCGCATCGAAAGCCTTCGCCTGGTGCAGTCGCCCAGCCACCTGCGCTCGCTCGCTCTCTACACCAAGTTGGAGTTCGACGCGCGCGAGCCGCTCCTGCTCATGCGCGGCCATCCGCAGCTGTCCGCCTCGGGGTTTGGCAAGGTGCGCGTCTCGACCGAAGAGGACGCCGATCCGTGCAATGCGCTGTGCGAGCGCGTGCACGGATTCGCGCGCGAGCCGGAATTCAGGCAGGCGAGCGGCCAGGGCACGGCGCGAGTGATCGAGCGCGACGGCCGCATCTGCGGCTACGCGACGGCAATCGGCCTGCGCGGACATGCCGTCGGCGAGACCGCGCGCGACATTGCGACGCTAATCAGCGAGTCGCCGGGAACCCCCGGACCCGGATTCTTCCTGCCGCTGCGTAACAGCGAGTTGCTGCGCTGGGCGCTTGCGGCGGGATTGAAGGCGATGTGGCCGGCGCTGCTGATGACGCGCGGTCGCTACCAGGAGCCAACGGCGGCGTTTCTCCCGTCGATTGCTTTCTAGCCTGGTGTCGGACAAGGGGCCGGTTGCAGCCGGCCCCTGTATCGTCAGGCGGCCCTGTGCAACGCGCAGTTGTGGTTCGGCGGTTTGCAGCCTCGCGCTGTCCGCGCTGAAAGCGCGCGAGACAGCTACTTGAATTCCTGCTGCATGTACTGGATGAGGTCGGCGCGGTCGCGCGCTTCGGGCATGCCCGCGTACGGCATGCGGTTCGCCGGCACGGCCTTTTGCGGATCCGCGATATAGGCGTCCAGCGTTTTCGGCGTCCAGGTGATGCCGCTGCGCTTGAGTGCGGGGGAATAGCGGAAGTCATCCCGGTCGCCCGCGCGTCGCCCGAAAACTCCGTGCAGGCCCGGGCCCACGCCCTGCGCTCCGCGCTCGACGGCGTGGCACGCGTGGCACTCCTCGAACAGCTTCTGGCCGCGTTTCGCATCGCTCTGCGCGTGCGCAACGCCGGCGGCCAGGATGAACGTCGCCGCTACAGCCCTCCCGAGGCGCGTCCTCATGCGGACACCAGCGGGCCGGGATTTTTCATATAGCGGTTCTTGATCGCGTCCGCCGTCCAGTAGGCCAGTGCCCCGACGGGTCCGGTCGGGTTGTACACGGAATTGTGCGGAAACACGTTCGCGCCCACGACGAACAGATTGTGGCAATCCCAGCTCTGCAGGTACTTGTTCAAGGCGCTGGTCTTCGGACTGGTCCCCATGATGGTGCCGCCGGTGTTGTGCGTGCTCTGGTAAGGAACCACGGTCCAGGGCTGGGTGCGCGCCACGGCCGGGTTGAGCCGGGTCGGATTCATCGACTTGGCGATGTCGTTGATGACCTGCGCCGCGTGGCGCCCGATCTTGTGCTCGTTCTCCTTGTAATCGAAGGTCATGCGCATCATCGGGAGGCCGAAGGCGTTGCGATAGGTCGGATCGAGGTCGTAGTAGTTGTAGCGGTTCGACATCACGCTGCCGCTCATGCCGATTTGCATCGCGGTGTCGTACCACTTTGCGGTGGCGGCTTTCCACGCCGTGCCCCAGGAGGGCGTGCCGCCCGGAACCGGCCGGTAGCCGATGGGCAGGGCGGTATTGAAGGCACCCCCGATGATGAATCCGCCGACGTAACCGTGCTTGCCGCGATCGGAATCCCAGTTCGCGTTGAAGTCGTCGATGGTCGTGCTCGACCCGCCCGCGCTCATGAACGGGTTGAAGTGCCTGCCCTCGAAGAACAGCGTCGCGGAGGCGCCGGTCTGGTAGCAGTAGTTCTTGCCGATTACGCCTTTCTGGCTCACCGGATCGTACGGCTGGCCGATGCCCGAGAGCAGCATCAGGTGCACGTTGTTGATGGCGTACGCGCACAGCATCACCATCGTAGCCGGCTGCTCGAACTCTTCGCCGTTGAGCACGTTCGTATAGGTGACGCCGGTCACGCGCTTGCCGCTCGAATCCTTCAGCACCTTGGTCACCCACGTGTGCGTGCGCAGCTCGAAGTTCGGATTGCGCATCGCGATGGGAATGACGGTGATGTGCGGGCTGCCCTTGGCATTCGCCTCGCAGCCGAAGCGCTGGCAATGGCCGCAATACTGGCAGGCGCCGAAGCGCGAACCGTCGGGATTGGTATACGCGCGCGATGCATTGGCGCTGGGGCGCGGAAACGGGTGATAGCCGTTGTTCTGCGCGGCCATCTTGAACATTTCCTGCGCAAGCAGCGGCGTGAGGGGCGGCAGCGGGTAGTCACGCGCGCGCGGCGCCTCGAACGGATTTCCGCCCGATTGTATCTTGCCGCGAATGTTCCCGGCCTTGCCCGAAACCGCCGCTGTGTATTCGAACTTGTCGTAGTACGGTTCGAGCTCGTCATAGGTGATGCCCCAGTCCTGGATCGTCATGTCCTCGGGGATATGCTTCTTGCCGTAGCGTTCCTCGTAAAGGCTGCGCACCTTGAATTCCATGTCTGTCCAGCGCCAGGTGTGGCCGCTCCAGTGCACGCCCGAGCCGCCGACGACGTCACCGGGCAGGAACGACCCGAGCCGCCGCATCGGCAGCGCCTCCTGCGAGGGATTGTTGCGGATGGTGAGCGTGTCCTTCTGCGTATTCATCATGAGGTCGTGGCGCACCACGTAGCGCAGCTCGTCGCGCACCGCGGGCACGGAAAAATCGGCCTCGGTGCTGCGTGCGCCGCCCCGCTCGAGGGCGACTACTTTCAGCCCGGCCGCGCTCAATTCCTTGGCGAGTATGCCCCCCGTCCAGCCGAGTCCTACGATGACGACATCGACTTCTTTCAGTTTGGTTGCCATGTCATCCTCCCTCAGCTCATGTCCGAGATGCCGACCGGATCGACCGTGTATTGCTTGTCGCGGTACTTCTCGACGTTCTGGTAGTGCACCGCGATCACCCCGGGGAAGCCGATCAGCTTCCAGCCCGCCTTGTTACGGTTGCCGCCGTAGATCGGGTCCGCGAACATGCCCTCCATGACGTTCTGGTACATCGTCGTGAAAAAAACGCGCGCCGGCGGCCCGTTTTCGAACGCCACCTTGCCCGCCTGCAGGCCGAGCAGGAATTCCTGGCGCTGGCTCTCGGTGATCTTGTCGAAGCGCTTGCCGTAAGTCTTGACGCAGAACGCGTTGGCGGCGGCGATGCCGGCGCGGTAGAGCTCGGCGGGGGTGAGCGGCAGCTGATAGCCCTGGCTCGGCACGCCCTGTTTCCAGGGGCCCTGCATGTAGAGACGATCGCCCTTGCCCCAGCCGCCGGCGAGCGCGCGGTCGATGTAGGTGTTGAGGCCGAGGTCGGTGCCCTTGGGTGTGTACTGGTCGGCCGGCACCATGTGGTCGACCAGTGCCTCGACGAAGGCCGCCTCGTCGGGATTGAGATACGCGTAGGTGTTAGCCGGTGCCGCTGGGCCCTGGCTAGCCGGCGCGGGCGCGCCTTGAGCCTCCGCGGGGCGCGGCAGCGAGACCGCTGCTGCTGCGGCGCCGCTCGCCACGGCGCCTTTCAGAAACGCGCGGCGATCGAATCCGTCGTTTTTCATCGCTCCTCCTTTGAAGGTCAAGCCTGCGAATCCCGCGATTGCCTGCGGCAGTATAAGCGCGCGCGGGTTTCCCGCGCGCGCCGATCAGGATACACCTGCAAACCCGGGGCGGGCGCCTCGGGTAAAGTGCCGACATGGCGCTCAAGGCGACGATCTGCAAAGCCCGTCTGCAAATCGCGGACATGGATCGCAACTATTACGCCGAGCACGCGTTGACGGTAGCGCGCCATCCCTCCGAGACCGACGAGCGCATGATGGCACGGCTGCTCGCGTTCGCGCTGAACGCCCACGAGCATCTCGAGTTCGGCGCAGGCTTGTCCGACACTGACGAGCCCGGCCTGTGGCGAAAGGACCTGACCGGCGCGATCGTGCACTGGATCGAGGTCGGCCAGCCGGACGACAAGCGCGTGCTTCGGGCCTGCGGCCGCGCGGACCGGGTGACGGTATACGCCTACGGCGACCGCGCCGAGCCGTGGTGGAAGTCCATCGCCGAAAAGCTTGCGCGGGCAAAAAACCTGGCAGTGTGGCGCATCCCGGCCTCAGCCGGCCCGGCGCTGGGCGAACTCGCGGCGCGCGCCATGCAACTGCAATGCACGGTCCAGGAGGGGCAGATCTGGTTCAGCGATGCGGAGCGAACGGTGCAGCTCGAGCTGACCGAATTGAAAGCGGGCAAGGCTCACAACTGATATAGAAAAGCCCCGCATTGCACGGGGCTTTTATTTTGCCACTGTCTGTGGCGGCGCTGCGGCGCCGTGGTTACGGCGCCAGGACACTTGCGTGTCGTTTCACGTCAACCGGTTTCCCATAGTTTTGGCTATAGAGCCTCCTGTTGCAACATGAAGTCGGTGCGCCCGTGAAGGCGCGCACCTGAATCATTGTACTCCTGCTCGTTGCCCTACGCGGCCTTTGCGCGATTCGGGAAAATCTGCGGGCGCATTTTCGGATGGCATGCCATGTACTTCGGCGCATACGGGGCTTCCGCGCCCAATTCCTCGGCGGCGTGCCAGGCGAAGCGCGGGTCCCACATCATGCCGCGCGCGAGGACCGTGAAATCGACCTTGCCCGAAGCGATCAAGTCCTCGCACTGGCGCGGGCTGGTGATCAGTCCCACGCACATGGTGGGGAGGCCGGCTTCCTTCTTGACCTTCTCGGCGAACGGCACGTTGTATCCGGGTGCGAACGGGACCTGCTGGCGCGGATCGAGCGCGCCGCTGGAGACATCGATGTAGTCGCAGCCGAGTTTCTTCAGTTCCTTCGCGAACACCACGGACTGGTCGACGTCCCAGCCGCCGTCGACCCAGTCGGTGACCGAAATCCGCACGCCCATCGGTTTGTCGGCCGGCCACGCCGAGCGCATCGCGGAAAACGTCTCGAGCGGAAAGCGCATGCGGTTCGCAAGGCTGCCGCCGTACTCGTCGGTGCGCCGGTTGGAGAGCGGCGACAAGAATTCGTGCGCGAGATAGCCGTGCCCGGCATGCAGCTCGACCAGGTCGTAGCCGATGCGCACGGCGCGGCGGGTCGCCTGCACGAACTCCTCGCGCACGCGAGCGATGTCGGCCTTGGTCATTTCGCGCGGCACGTGCCAGTCGGCGTACGGCAGCGCCGAAGGGGCGATCGTCTGCCACGCGCCTTCTTCGGGCTTGAGCGGCCTGCCGCCTTGCGCGGGCGGCACGGTCGAGCCCTTGCGCCCCGCATGGCCGAGCTGCAGTCCATGCGCCGCGACGCCATATTTCTTGCAGAAGTCGATGACGCGCTTCATCGCCGCTTCGTTCTCGTCGGAGTACATACCGGCGCACTTCAGCGTAATGCGGCCTTCGGCGCTCACGTGCGTCGACTCGGTCATCACCAGCGCGCCCGCACCCAGCGAAAACTGGCCGAGGTGCATCAGGTGCCAGTCGCTGGCCGTGCCGTTGTCCGAGGCGTACTGGCACATCGGCGAGACGACGATGCGGTTTTTCAGGGCCAGGCCCCGAAGCGTTATCGGGGCGAAAAGAGCGCTTGCCATGTGGTTGGAATCTCCGTGAGGTCTGGGATCGAGGTGCAGCGTCGGGAAGGCGCAGTATGCGCCGAACGCGCCTCGCTTGTGATCGAGACGATAGGCCCCGCGGCATACCATCGCGCGGGGAAGCAGTTGGCCGCGGGGCGTCCGGAGCCGCCCCGCGTACTTACGACGATTCGCTCTATTGCCCGCCGAACAGGTTCTGCGGGATGCCTGCCTTTGCGAAGATGAAGTCGCGCGAATTCTCGAGCTGCCGGCGCAGGTTCGGAAGATCGACGTCGAGCAGCTTACCCTTCCACTTGCGCACCTTGCCCGCGACGATCACCGTCTCGACGTTGGTGCGGTCCATCAGCGAAACCACCGCCCCCGGCACCTGGTTGAGCGGCGCCACGTTGATCGCTTCGGCGTCGAGGATGAGAATGTCGGCTTCCTTGCCCGGAGTGAGCGAGCCGACTTTGTGATCGAGCTGCAGCGCCTTCGCGCCGTTCATGGTGGCGTAGCGCAGCACGTCGCGCGTCGTCAGCAGCGCCGGGGGCTGAGGATTGAGATTGAACGGCGCCGTCGGCCACGCAACCTCGGGATTGGGCGGAAGGCCCGTGTCGAGGATCATCTGGTTCACGAGCGCGCGCTGCACGTTCATGGTGGAGCGCATCTGGGTGAAGAAGTCCGCCGTCAGCGTGCATTCCACGTCCACGGAGAGCGACGGCTCCAAGCCCAGGCTCTGCATCTTGAGAATAGGCGGCATGCCGTGGCGCATGTTCATCTCGATCGGCACGGCGAGCGAGACTTGGGCGCCGGCGTCCTTGACCGCCTTCCAGCCCGCGTCGGACATCCCGGTCATGTGGATGAACAGGTTGTCCGGTCCGATCCCGATGTGGCCGTTGCCACCCGTTCCAGCGGCGAGCTTGTCGAAAATCGGCCGGATGCCGAACGGCGAGAGGATATGTGCCGCAATCTGCAGGCCGAGCTGCCGCCCGATCGTCCAGGACTGGTCGGTCGTCGGATCCCCAAGATAGACCTCGCCGCCCATGATCATGTGGACAAGCTGGTCGCTCGATGAGAACCACTGGTTCTTGATGCGGGGCGCATCGCTTGGATATTTGTTGCCGGGATTGGTGCCGAGAATGTTGGCACCCGCGCTCTCGAAATAGCCGAAGGCGGCGCGCCGTCCCGTGTCGAACAGCGCCTTGATCGCGGCGTCCGAATGCTGGGGCGAGTGATGGATCTGCGAGACGTCGTGCACCGTCGTGACGCCGTCATCGAGCTGGCTCAAGCCCCCGAACAGCTCGTTGATGTACACATCGTGTGGACGGTACACAGGGGCGAACGTCAGCAGAATGAATTCGAAGTAAGTGGTGCTCCCGCTCGGCGTGTTCGACTTGTCGTTGATGAGTATTCCGTCGGCGAGGAAGCTGCGCAACGCCGTCTCGAACTGGTGGTGGTGCGTGTCGATGAAGCCCGGCATGACGATGCGGCCGCGCGCGTCGATCACCTCGGCGCCGTCTGCGTGCAGGTTCGGCCCGACGGCGAGGATCTTCTTGCCCTCGATCAGCACGTCGGCCTTGGGAAAATCGCCCACCTTCGGGTCCATCGACATCACCGCGCCGCCGCGGATGATGTAGCGCCGGCCCCTCCGGCCGCTGTCTTCGGGCGCGTCCCCCCCGCCGTTCGCCGCAGCAGGGCGCGGGGTGAACAAACTCATCCCCGCCGCGCCAGCCGCGGCCGCCGTCGACGCCTTCAGGAAATCGCGCCGCCCGAGTTGCGGACCGGAATGGTCCTGCGGCTTTCCTTCATCGCACAGTTTGCACATCTTGGTTTCCCCCTCCGAAGTAAGAGTTGCGATACCGCGGCGCGTGCCGCGGAGCTTCAGAGTGCGTCCCCAGGGACGCACCGTGAATTGGCATGAGTTTGGAGGGCAGGCCGGGCTGCTTCAACCCGCCCGCGGGGACCGCGTCATCTCCAGTGAAGAGAATGCGCACCTCGGACTCCTCCTGACTTCTTGTGGCCTGCCTCTTCGGGCGGGCTCGAAGTCGATTTCAGTCTAGCAAGATGTCCGCGCGGAGTCGTCCACAAATTCTCAGAGGGCCTGGGGCTGTGTGCCCACTCACGCGCAAAGTGGGCAAGAATCAGTGGCTTGCCCGCCGATTCGCGTGCGGGTGGGCGAACAACCACGCGGGATTCCGAGGAGATTGCCGATCCCTTGCATCGCCCACACCCCGGGGTGGCTGTGTGCGACCCCGAAACGCTCGAGCGCCGGGAAAAGAAAAAGCCGGGAACGACCCCGGCTTTGGATGGAGCTTGATTCGGCCTAGAAAGAATACTTCCCGATCAACGCCAGATTGTCTGCCCTGTCGTTGAAGCCGCTGCCCGGATCGGCAAGCCTGCCGTACTGTTCGT
>JBGPTG010000049.1:0-14243 GCA_041490545.1 Gammaproteobacteria bacterium | reverse complement strand
GATCGAGGGTGGCATCGATTCCAGTCACGTGTCCTTCCTGCACTCGGGTGAACTCAACACCGATCCGCTGTTCAAGGGCAGCCGCGCCAACCAGTACAACCTCGACGACCGCATGCCGGTGTTCGAGGTGGTGGATTTCGAAGGCGGCCTGCTGATCGGCGCGCGGCGCAACGCCGACAAGGGGCGCTACTACTGGCGCATCACGCCCTGGATCATGCCCTGGTACACCATCATCGCGCCGCGCGCGGGCCATCCCATCGGCGCGCACGCCTGGGTGCCGATCGACGACGAGCGCTGCTGGTCCTGGAGCATCAACTACCACCCGAGCCGCGCGCTGTCGGCCACCGAGGTGAGCGCCATGAAGGACGGCGCCGGCATCCACGTGAAATACATTCCGGGCACCTTCATTCCGCTGGCGAACAAGTCGAACAACTATCTCATCGACCGCTCGGCGCAGAAGCTCGGCCGCTCGTACAGCGGCGTGGAGGGCATCGCCATGCAGGACGCCTCGCTGCAGGAATCGATGGGCGTCATCCAGGACCGCTCGCGCGAGCATCTGTGCCTCACCGACAAGGGAATCGTCAGCACGCGCAGCCGCCTGCTGCGCGCCGCCAAGGCGTCGCGCGAGGGTAAGCCCGTGCCGGGACTCGATCCTGCCTCGCAGCGCGTGCGCTCGTGCGCGATCGAGCTGCCGGTCGGCCAGCACTACAAGGACGGCGCGAAGCACGGCCTGTTCCCGGCGCTCGATTCTGAACCGGTGACGGTCTAGGCGAGCGGGGCCGCAATTACCGTCATGCCCGCGCAAGCGGGCATCCAGAAGCGCAGTAAAGTACATGGATTTCCGCTTGCGCGGGAATGACGGAAACAGGGATCGGAGCAAGAAAAACAAGATGGCCAGACTCCACCTTTCCCTCGCCTGCTGGGACTACGATCGCACGCGCGCCATTGCGGAGGGCAGCGTGCGGCCCGACGGCATCGACGTCAACTATCACAACCTCTTCGTCGAGGAGACATTCTTCCGCATGCTGCGCAACCGCGAGTTCGACGCGGCGGAGATGTCGCTCTCCTCGTACTGCGTGTCGCTGATGCGCGATACGCCGGCGTTCATCGCGATCCCGGTGTTTCCCTCGCGTTTCTTCAGGCACTCGTGCATTTTCGTTTCGGCGAAGAGCGGCATCCACGAGCCGAAGGATCTCGCCGGGAAGAAGATCGGCGTTCCGGAGTACCAGATGACCGCGCCGGTGTGGATCCGCGGCATCCTGCAGGACGAGTACGGCGTCGATCCGGCGAGCCCCGAGTACTGGTCGGGCGGCGAGGAGGAGCCCGGGCGCGACGAGAAGCTGAAGCTCGATCTGCCCGCGAAATTCAGGGTCAAGCCGATCGGCCCGGCGCAGACGCTCTCGCAAATGATCGCCGCGGGCGAAATCGACGCCCTGCACACGGCGCGCGCGCCTTCGACGTTCTATTCGCAACCGGTCGCGGTGAAGCGTCTGTTTGGGGATTTCGTCGAGGTGGAGAAAGCCTACTACCGCAAGACGAAGATCTTTCCCATCATGCACACGCTGGTGATCCGCCGCGAGCTCTACGAGGCGAACCGCTGGATCGCCCAGTCGCTCTTCAAGGCGTTCGTGCAGGCGCAGCGCAGGACCTACGACCACCTCAACACCACCATGGCGAACGCCACCATGCTCCCCTGGCAGGCGGCGCACGTCGAGGAGGCGCGCCGCGAGCTCGGCGAGGACTGGTGGCCCTACGGCGTCGCGCCCAACCGGCACGCGCTCGACACGTTCCTGCGCTACCACCACGAGCAGGGTTTGTCGAAGCGTAGACTGGGGGTCGAAGAGCTGTTCGCGCCGGAGACGCTGGAGTCGTTTCGCGTCTGACGCCCGGCGATCTACTCGGATTTCGCAGGAACTTGTACGGGAGGGAAGATGAAACTCAAATGGGCCGACAGCCTCCACAAAGACGTCGACGACGTTGCCCACGCGCTCGGCAATGTGCTGGTCGATGCCTTCCACCTTCTCGCCTTGTTCGCCATCGGCGCCGCGACGGTGTGGTCGGCGGTGGTCGCCTTTCTCGGGATGGTGACCAAGGGGTATGCGGCGATCGACGACATCCTGCTGCTTTTCATCTATCTCGAGCTCGGTGCCATGGTCGGCATCTACTTCAAGACCAACCACATGCCGGTGCGCTTCCTCATCTACGTGGCGATGACCGCGCTGACGCGGCTGCTCATCTCGGATGTGCAGTCGCACCATGCGCCGGACATGGGCATCGTGCTGGTCGCGGGGGCGATACTGCTGCTCGCGTTTGCGACGCTCGTCATCCGTTATGCTTCGTCGAAGTTTCCCTCGCCGCATTCGGGCGAACGCGGTAGCTGAGGGCGTGGTGGCAGTGAAGGCAAGGAGGAAAGATGCGCTCGAATGACCGCAGGAAATTTCTCGGCGCCGGCGCGGCTGGCGCGATGATGGCCGCGGCCGGCAGCGCGCTCGCGCAGCAGCTACCGGCGCAGCCGCAGCGCGTCAAAGGCCCCCACGTGTGGCTGGACCTCGGTCAGAAGGAGCTCGATGACGCCTACGACCAGAGCGTGTACGCGCCCAACCAGCCGCTGGTCACCGGCCGCTACGCGACCAACAGCGAGGTGACGCGCTCGCGCCTGGGGATACCGCGGCGATTCGTCTACGGATCAACACCCGCCGAAGGGCTCGATGTCTTCGCGGCAAAGCGGCCGAACGCGCCCATCAACGTATTCGTGCACGGCGGCGCCTGGCGCGGCGGTCTGGCGAAAAATTACGCGTATCCCGCAGAACTGTTCGTCAACGCGGGCGCGCACTTCGTCGTGCTCGACTTCGCCAATGTCGCGGAGCTCGGCGGAAACCTGTTGCCGATGGCCGAGCAGGTGCGGCGCGCGGTCGCGTGGGTCTGGCGCAGCGCCAAGGAATTCGGCGGCGACCCGGGCCGAATTTATCTTTCGGGACACTCCTCGGGCGCGCATCTCGCGGGCACCGTGCTCCTCACCGACTGGAAGAAGGAGTTCGACCTTCCGGCCGATGTGCTCAAGGGCGCGCTGCTGTGCAGCGGCATGTACGACCTGAAGCCGGTGCGGCTTTCCGCGCGCAGCTCCTACGTCAAGTTCACCGACGCGATGGAAGACGCCCTGAGCACCCAGCGCCACCTGGCGCGGATCCATTGCCCGGTGATCGTCGCGCACGGCACGCAGGAAACCCCGGAGTTCCAGCGCCAGACGCGCGACTTCGCCGCAGCGCTGAAAGCCGCGGGCAAGCCGGTGCAGTTGCTTGTCGGGCAGGGCTACAACCATTTCGAGATGCTGGAGACGCTCGCCAGCCCGTACGGCCTGCTCGGCCGCGCGGTGCTGGAGCAGATGGGCCTCAAGCCGGCGTGAGGCGGGGCGGTATTGCAGTAAGCCTCACGACTCCGAGCGTTCGGTTCGATGCCTGCCGGTAACCGCGGCGCTTGCTTGGGTCATTCCCAGGGAATCAGCGATGCATGGATTACGTCCGGCACGCCCTTGCCTCCGACCGAGCGGATGGCGAGGTCGACATCCTTCAGTCCGAAGCGGTGGGTCGTCACCTTCTCCAGAGGAAAACGCTTCGAGGCGAGCTGATCGAGGGCCAGCTCGCAGGCGCGGTAGCTGTGGCCGCGCGCGCTCTTGATGGTGATGAATTTCACCGTCACCTTTTCCAGTGGAAAATTCGGGAACTCCTTCATTTCGCCCTGGACCACGATGGTCCCGCCCTTGCGCTTGAGCGCTTCGACGCCGAGCAGGATCGGCAAGGTCCCGGCGCCGGCGGTGCAGTCGAGCGCGACATCGACGCCTTTGCCTCCAGTAATTTCCCGGATGCGCGCGAGAGGATCCTCCTTCTGCACGTCGATGACGTGATCGGCGCCGAGTTCTTTGGCGACCTTCATCCGCGCGACGTCCTTGGAAGTCCCGGTGACGATGATGAGCGAGGCGCCCGCCTGCTTGCAGATCACCGTCTGCGACAATCCCTGCTGACCCGGGCCCTGGATCAGCACGGTCGAGTTGTAGCCGACGCCGCCGTCGAAGAGCGACCATTCGACGCCGTTCGCCATCGGCGTCACCAGACCCGCAAGCTCCGCGCTCACGCCCGCGGGGACGCGGTGCACCACCGCGTTCCAGGGAAGATAGACGTACTGCGCGAACCCGCCCCACAGGTGCGGCGCCTTTTCGGCCGAGGTGTAGCCGTAGCGGATGCCATCGGGGTTGTTGCGCCAATCGGTGTTCTCGCAGTGACGGTACTGGCCGAGGTGGCACCACTCGCACTTGCCGCACATGACGTAGTGCTCGACGAAGACGAGGTCGCCCTCCTTGAAGCCTTTGCGCCGGGTGAACTCGCGGCCGGCTTTCGCGATCACGCCGATGTTCTCGTGGCCCATGATCACCGGGCTTGACGTCGGCGGGTGCGCGTAGAGCTTGACGTCGGTGCCGCAGATTCCGGCGACCTCCATCTTCATGAGGGCGCTGTCCTCCGCGATCTCGGGCATCGGGTATTCGCGGATCTCGGTCCGGCTCGGGCCGGTCCGCACTGCCGCCAGCACTTTTTCCACCTGCGCTCCTCCCGTCACGACTGTCGCCCGGCATTTTCTCATGCATTGCGCGAGCGATCCTGTGGTTCGCGCAGCTCGCACGCTCATTCCCAGGGGTTGCACGACCCATTCCGGCGGTGCCTGCCAATTCCGCTATCATTGGCGCCGCTGTCCCGGAAGCGGGCCGATATGCTTGGGAAGGCAGAAATGTACCGTACTCTTTCGATCGTCACGGTCGTGTCGCTTTCTGCGTGTGTAACTGCGCCGCGCCCTCCCGCGCCCCAGGCTGCCGTCGAGCCCCGGGTCCAGACTGCGGAGCTTGAGCGCCGCGCGGCGCAGCTCGACCTCCAGCTCATGGAACGTGATTCCGTGATCGACAGTCTGAATGCCCGGCTTGACGAAGCCGTGCAGGAAGTCGTTGGAGCCATGGGAAAACTACAATCGCTTGCCACTCGAGCCGAGGCTGCCTCTGCCATGGGGGAGGCAGACGTGGCGCTCCAGTCGATCACAAGCTCGGGACGCGATTCACCGGAGTCCAGGCAGGCGTTCCGGCTGATGCAACAGAGCACGGCCGAATTCAAGCGGCAAAATTTCGCTGGCGCGCTCTACCTGGCCAATCAGGCAAAGGCGGCGGCGCGCGCTCACCGGTTTATGGTCGGGAGGTTGGGCAGTATGCGTCCGGGGGAAATACCATTCGCGGTACCGGTCAAGCTGCGTGTCAGCGGACGCGCCAATGTCCGCAATGGACCGGGTACAAACTTCGCAGTCTCATCCACAGCCGAATCGGGCGGCAACCTGTCCGGTCTCTCGTACCTCGGGGACTGGATACGGGTGACGAACGACACTGGAAACGAAGGCTGGATTTCGCGCTCGCTCGTCGTGCGGCGCGTGGACACGAGCCGCTAGGAAGCCGCCTTCTTTTCCTTATTGACCTTCGGGCCGGCGCACATAACGCGATCCCGACCGGCGCGCTTGGCTTCGTAGAGCGCGGCATCTGCCTGGCCAATGACCGACTCCGCGGTATTGCCTTGCGAAGGATATTCGGCCACCCCGATAGAGAGCGTCACTGACCCGCCGTCGAACTGCTCCGCCCGGACTTGCTTGCGAATCCGTTCCGCGGATTCCCGGGCGCGATCGAGCGAAGTCGCCGAAAGCATTACCAGGAACTCCTCTCCGCCATAGCGCGCGGCACAATCGTACGGACGGATGGAATCGCGCAGCACCGCGCTGACGCGCGCGAGCACCTCGTCCCCGGCCTGGTGACCGTGGCTGTCGTTGTACTTCTTGAAATGATCGACATCCAGCATGAGAATCGAAAAGGCCTGACCGGCCCGCTTCGCGCGATCCATCTCAAGCGACAACAGATCCATCAGGTGCCGCCGGTTGCTCAATCCCGTCAGGGTGTCGGTCGTCGAGAGACGTTCGAGTTCGTCGTGGTGCTTGCGCAGGCTTTCGACCATGGTATTGAAGACCTGGGTAAGGTACCCCACTTCTCCACCCCCGCCCGTAGACAGTCCTGCCGGCAGATCGCCCGCGGATACCTGCGCCGCGGCACTCGTCAGGCGGCCGAGAGGCCGGGCAATGAGCGCCGAAAGCCAGTAGGCAACGACCGCTATGATGACGAGGAGAATCCCGATGACCAGAAAAGCCACGTTTCGCAGCCGGTTCGCCTGACGATAAGCATCGGCTACGGGCATGTCCGCCACCGCAAACCAGGCGGCCTGTGAGAGGCGCTGCGCGCTTCCCAAAACTTCGACTCCGTCGACACCGTAGTGCTCGACGACCTCGCCTTCGGCCGCAAGCAATCGATTCGTGACTTCCGGCGCCAGGTCCATCGTCTTCCGGCCGGCAGGTCCATTCCGCGAATCGGCAATCAGCGTTCCCCGGGCGGTCGCCAGATACGCGTGTCCCGCCGAGCGGGCGCTGAAACGACGAAGGACTTGCGTGGGTTCCGAAAAGTTCGTGCGCGCAACCAGCGCGCCCGATAGTCGATCGTTGGCTTGCAGAACGGGCACGCCAAGAATGACGATCATTTTTTGCGCCCTCTCGTCCCAGTACGGTTCACTGACCAGGCTCCGCGAAGACTCGAACGCTTTTGCCCACCCTTCGGGCAAGCGCACCGGGCCCGCACGACGGGCGCTGCTGGCAACCAAACCGCCTTTTGCATCGACGAGCTGGAGTTCTTCGTAGTCGGCGACGCGCGCCCGGACCGAGTTGAGATACTCCACAAGGCGTCCAACCTGGCCGCGACGGGCCACGGTCTCGGACACGACCGACGAGTTGGCGAAAACACGCAGGTCGTACAGGCGCTCCTTGAGCCACACGTCGGCCTCGCGCCCAACCTGCGACCCCGTGGTCACCAGCTCCTGGGTAATCTTCTCCGTGAGGGCGCGGCGGCTCTGCGCGTAGGCGATGAGCGAGATGATGAGAGACGGGACGAGCGCGGCGAGAATTGCAAAGGCAAGAATCTGGCCGCGAATACTATCCAGCCGAAACTGCGATAGCGCGTTTTGTATCCGCTGCCGCACGGTGGAATATTGTTCCCGGGAGTGAGTCAAGGGCATTCTAGCAGACACAGTCTGCAACCCTTCCCTCTGTCCGGCCGGCAGACATCGCCTTGAGAAGGACCAGCCGCACCCGGCATCGGTCGTCCCCTCACCGAAGCGAGGGTAGATGCCCGGTCAAACAAGCGCGACGCGGCCTGACGGCGGGCAAATCCGTTATCATCGCCGTTACGAAACCTCCGGGACAGCGTGTGTCGAAACTGCATCTCTCCATTGCCACCACGGATTACGATCACTTCCGCGATTTCCGGCTCTGCGCGGTGCAGGCCGAGGGCATCGAACACAACTGGCTGACTCTCGGCCACCACGAATGCTTCGCGCGCTTCACCGCCAGTCGCGAGTTCGATTTGTCCGAGCTTTCCTTCGCGAAATTTGCGGCTCAGGTGACGCGCAAGGACAGCGACATCATCGGGCTGCCCGTGATCTGCTCGCGGCTGTTCCGCTTCAGTTCGTTTTACATCAACAAGAAGAGCGGGATCCGCACCGTGCAGGACTTGAAGGGCAGGAAGGTCGGCTCGCCGGAGTGGGCGCATTCGGCGGCCGTGTACATGCGCGGCTGGATGCACAACGACATGGGCGTGAAGCTCACCGACGTGCACTGGGTCCAGGCGGGGGCCAACGCTCCCGGCCGCGAGGAAAAGGTCGAGCTGAATCTTCCCGCCGGGCTCAAGCTCACGCGCGTCGCCGACAAGTCGCTCTCCGTGCTGCTCGCCGCGAACGAGATCGACTGCGCCATCATCGCGCGCCCCCCGACCTGTTTCCTCGAAGGCCACCCCGACGTGGTGCGCCTATACCCGGACTACCTCGGCATGGAAGAGAAGTACTTCCAGCGCACCAAGGTCTGGCCGATCATGCACATCATCGCGATGCGCAGGCGCATCGCCGAGGAGCATCCCTGGGCGGCGCGCAACCTGTACAACGCGTTCCTGGAATCGAAGCGCCGCAGCGTCGAGCGCCTGCTCGACCCGGCAGTGTCGCGCTACCCGCTCGCGTGGCTTTCGACCTACGCGAGCCGCATGCGCGACATGTTCGGCGGCGATCCGTTTCCCTACGGAATCGAGGAGAATCGTCCGACCTGGGAGCAGATGGCGCTGTACACATGGCAGCAGGGCATCGCCCACCGCCAGTTCAAGCCCGAGGAGATTTTTCCCTCTGGCGTGATGACCAAGGTGATCATTTGATATCCGCAACGGAGAAGACATGAACGGCAACACCCCGAAGTCCGGCGGCCCGGTCGCGGCCGAGCGTCTCGCCGACCTGGCCGCCGCGAGCCGCATCCTCGTGGCCCAGGGCGTGGTCGACGGTTTCGGCCACGTTTCTTTGCGCCACCCGAGCGCGCCGGATCGCTACCTGATGGCGCGCTCGATCGCGCCAGCGCTGGTGACGCCCGACGATCTCATCGAATACGACCTGGACAGCAATCCCTGCAACGCGAACGGCCGCGGCAGTTTCCTCGAGCGCTTCATCCACGGCGAAATCTACAAGGCCCGGCCCGACATCATGTCGGTGGTGCACAGTCATTCGCCCTCGGTGGTTCCCTTCGGCCTGGTGAACGCGCCGATACGGGCGATGTTCCACAACGCCGCGTTCCTCGCCGCCGGCGTCCCGGTGTTCGACATCCGCGAAAGGTTCGGCGCCACCGATCTGCTGGTCGGCAACGGAGCGAAGGGCGTCGCCCTCGCCAGGGTCATGGGCGGGAAGGACGTGGTGCTGATGCGCGCGCATGGCAGCGTCGCGTGCGGGCCGACGCTGCAGACCGCGGTATTCCGCGCCGTATACACCGAGGTGAATGCACGCATCCAGCACTGGACGGCGGCGCTCGCCGGCGGGGCGCCCATCGCGGCGCTCGATGCCGAGGAAGGGAAGCTCGCCGACGTGATCAACCAGACCGCCGGCATGCGCGCCTGGGACCTGTGGCGCACCCAGGTGCGCAACCAGGCCGGCTGGTAGCCGTTCGCGGACAACGAGAGGAGGACGAATCATGCCAGAGACCGCACTGAAGCAGCGCGAAGAGGTCACGTCGCTCGCCGAGCAGAAGCAGCAGCTGGTGGACTGCATCCGTATGCTGGAGCGCTCGGACATCATCGACTACAACGGTCATGCGAGCGTCCGTATCGGCGAGAACCGTGTCCTCATCAACATCGGGTCGTGCCAGCGCAGCCAGCTGAAGGTGGACGACATCTGCACCATAGACTTCGACGGCAACGTCGTCGAGGGCAAGGGCAAGCCGCCGCTGGAATTCCACCTGCACGCAGGTATCTACAAGGCGCGGGCCGACGTCAAGGCGGTGGTGCACGCGCACCCGAAGTGGTCGACCTTCCTCACCATGGTCGGCGCGAGCTACCAGCCGGTGTACGCGCAGGGGTCGCTCGTCTATCCGATGCCGGTGCTCGACTCGCCGAACTCGATCAACAACCCGGTGATGGCGGAGCGGCTCGCGAACACGCTGGGCGACCGGCCCGCGGCGATGATGAAGTCGCACGGCGCGGTCACGGTCGGCAAGGACATCATGGAGGCGTTCGTGCTCGCGAACTACATGGAGGAAAACGCCTACCGGCAGTACATGGCGATGCAGATCGGCACCCCGTATTCGTTCAACGAGAAGGAATTGGCGCTGTGCCGCGAAAAACTCTGGAACGCGAGCCTGTTCAAGAGAACCTGGGATCATTTCCGGGCGAAGCTCGGGTGAGCGACGTGCAGGCTCCTTCGCATCGACCGGGGTGCGGGACGAAATGAAGCCGAAGATCTACGGCATCAGGAATTGCGACACGATGAAGAAGGCGTTCGCATGGCTGGATTCCAGAAAGATCACCTACGACTTCCATGACTACAAGAAAGACGGCGTCCCGGCCGGGAAACTGAAGCAGTGGGCGGCGCACGCCGGTTGGGAAAAGCTTGCGAATTCGCGCGGGCCGACGTGGCGGAAGATCCCCGACGCGCAGCGTGAGAACCTGACCGAAGCTCGCGCCCTCGCGCTCCTTGCGCAGAACTCCAGCGCGATCAAGCGGCCCATCGTCGAGGCCGGGTCGGCGTTGCTGATCGGGTTCGACCCGGCGGAATTCGCCGCAGCGCTGCGGTAGTCGACCCGGAGTCTCTGCGAGGTCGTCCGGGAGAGGTCCGGCGTGCGCGCCTTCTGTTCCGGGACGGGCCTCGCTATAATGCGCGCTCCCTGCCCACTGGGGGCACGGGGAGAACTGACAGTCAGCTCACAGAAAGGAAATAGAATGATGAAGTCGTTGCTCTTAGCCGCCACCCTGGCGGCCGCTCTTGTCGCCTGCGCGAAGGAAGAACCGAAGAAAGCGCAGCCTGCGCCTGCCTCGATTGCACAACCCGCGGCTCCGGCACAACCTGCCGCCCCCGCTCAGCCTGGCGCTCCGGCGCAATCCGCTGCGCCTGCCCCTGCGGCTGCGGCGCCTGCCGCTCCGGCCGACGCTGCCAAAGACGCAGCAAAGAAGTAAGCTCGGCCGGTTTGAAACGGAAAACGGCGCGTTCTCGCGGTAGCAGGCACTACGCACGCCGGGGCACCGCCGTCTTTCCGTAGAACTCGATGCGAGACGGGTCGCTCGGACCTGTCCGTCAGATGGTCTTTTCGATCATCGCCCTCAACTCCACCGTCACCTCCGGCTCGATGCCGAACCAAGCTTTCCACGCCGGCCGTCCCTGGTGCAGCAGCATGCCCAGGCCGTTGACCGTGGGATTTCCGCGGCGCCGCGCCGCGGCGAGAAACGGCGTTTCCAGCGGAATGTAGATGATGTCGGCGGCGAGCGCGGTCTTCGGCAGCCTGTCGAGCCTGATGTCGAGCGCGGGCTGGCCGACCATGCCGCAGCTCGTGGTGTTGACGACCATCGCCGCGCCCTCGAGCGCGTCGTGGCGTTCTTCCCAGGGCAGCGCGCGGATCGGGCCGCCGAACGCGTCGGCCATACTCTTGGCGCGAGCGAAGGTGCGGTTGATGAGCCGGATCTCCTTCGCGCCCTCCTGCGCGAGCCCATAGCACACCGCGCGCGAGCCGCCACCCGCGCCGATCACCGCGATCGGGCCGGCGTCGGCGCGCCAGCCGGGCTGCGATTGCCTCAAGTTGTGGATGAAGCCGTAGCAGTCGTTGTTGGTGCCGGCTAGCGAGCCGTCGGCACCGACCACGACGCAGCTGATCGCGCCGATGGCTTTCGCCAGTGCGTCGACCGAGTCGACGATCGTCATCGCCTGCTGCTTGTGCGGGATCGTCAGGTTGCAGCCGGCGAATCCCAGCGGATGCAGCGCGCGCAAGCCGCTCGCCAGGCCCTCGGGCCGTATCGCGAGCGGCACGTAGGTTCCGGCCAGGCCATGCTGCCTGAACCAGTAGTTGTGCAGCATCGGCGAGCGCGAATGCATGACCGGCCAGCCCATGACGCCGGCGAGCAGAAAACGATCGGGGTGTGCCATCGGAAGCCTTGTCTCCGGGAAAGTTGCCGCGTATTTTCTCACGCCTCAACGGGTGTCGGGCTTCTGCTACGCTCCCGCCATGTTTCGCTCGTTGGAGAAGAGCCCCGAACGCGTCGACGCCGTCGAGCGGCTGACTCAGTGGACCCGCGACAGGTTCAAGCTCGAAAGCGACACGTCGATCTCGGTGTCGGAAATCGCCTGCCCGCTGCCGGGGTGTCCGCCGCTGGAGACGGTCGTGGCGTTCTGGATCGGCAGCCGGCGTCACCAGTTCAGGGTGTTCAAGCCGGTTGAGGCGGTGGTTGTCGAAGACCTTCCTTACGTCTGGCTCAAGGACTCGCTCGCCGTCTCCGAGGGTTTCGACTACGACTGCTGCTGAAACGCGGCCTCCCCTTGACTGCCGGGACCTCGTGATTCAATCTGTGCTCCGGGAGACCGTCATCATCAAAACAAGGAGGAGATAAAAATGAAACGCCTGTCTGTCATCACTATGGGATTGCTCGTAATCGGGTTCAGCGTCGTCGGCTGCTCATACATGCCGTGGTCCGACTCGGGCTGGACCGCGCTCGTTGACGGTACCGCCGGCCTGGAGAACTTCAACCGCATCGGCGACGCCAACTGGAGAGCGGAGGACGGCGCCATCGTCGCGGACAACGGCAAGGGTGGCTATCTCGTCTCGAAGAGCTCCTACAAGGACTTTCAGATCAGGGCGGAGTTCTGGGCGGACCATACTACGAACAGCGGCGTATTCCTGCGCGTTTCCGATCCCAAAAAAGTCGGCGCCGACAGCGCCTATGAAGTGAATATCTACGACCAACGCCCCGATCCGTCCTATGGGACCGGAGGGATCGTCAATGTGGCCAAGGTTTCGACCGTGCTCAAAGCCGGCGGTAAATGGAATACGTACGAGATCACGGCCAAAGGCTCGCAGCTCACCGTGGTGCTGAACGGAGTTCAGACCGCCAACGTTCAGAACAGCAAGTTCGCGCAAGGACCGTTCGCCCTCCAGTATGGCAGCGGCCCCAAAGACGCCCGCGGCGGCGTCATCAAGTGGCGCAAGGTGCAGATCAGGTCGCTGTAGCCCGCGCCGACGGCGCATTCCGCGCGCCCGCAGCAATAGCCCGGGGCCTCCGGTATTCCGGAGGCCCCGGCGTTTGCCTGCCGCAACTCAAAACACCAGTCACCGGGAGCAGAGCATCCTCATGGCCGAACTGAAGCTGAAGACCGTCACTCGCACGCAAGGCAACAACCAGGCGCTCAAGGACGGCGGGGTGAAGCCGCGTGGATTCGCGTTCGACTTCCAGGAGGTGAACCCGCTCATCGACGCGTTTCGCCGCATGGTGCGCGGCCTCGAATTCGACATCTGCGAGATGGCGCTCACCACCTACATCTGCGCGCGCGCTCACGGAAAGCGCATGACCGCGCTGCCGATCTTCCTGGTGCGCGCCTTTCACCACGGCGCTGTGCTGGTCAATGCCAAGGCTGGAATCGGGAGTCCGAAGGACCTGGAAGGGAAGAAAGTCGGCGTTAACCGCGGCTACACCGTCACCACGGGACTGTGGGCGCGCAGCATTCTTCAGCATCAGTACGGCGTCGATCTGAAGAAGATCACCTGGGTGCTCTCGGGCGACGAGCACGTGGCCGAGTACCGGCCGCCCTCGAACGTGGTACCGATCGAGAAAGGCAGGAAGATGTCGGACATGCTCGCGTCGGGCGAGCTCGCCGCCGCCATCGGCGTCGAGGTGGAGCATCCCGACGTGAAGCCGCTCATTGCCGACGCCAGGGAGGCGGGATTCGACGCACTGCGCCGGCTCGGCCACTACCCGATCAATCATACCGTGGTGGTGAAGGACGATCTTCTCGATACGCATCCGGATCTGGCGCCGGAGATCTTCAACGCCTTTGCCGAGGCGAAGCGTCTCTACGTCGAGCGGCTCAAGGCCGGCAGGATCGAGAAGCCGACCCCGGTCGACGAAGTGCACCGGCGGGTGCTGGAGATCACGGGCCGCGACCCGCTCCCCTACGGCATCGCGCCCAATCGCAAGACGCTGGAAGAAGTCATCCAGTCGGCGCTCGAGCAGGGGATCATCACGCGCCCCGCCGGGGTGGAAGAACTGTTCGCACGGGGGACGCTGAGCCTGGTTGCGTGACCGGCTCTACCGTTGACAGCCGGGTGCATGAAGGGGAGCATCGCCAGCAATAACAGAACACCGTAGAAAACCGCATCTGAAACTGAAGGAGGAACCCTGCCATGACCGCGTCATTGAAAAAAGTGAAGGCGTCGATGATGAACGCCATCCACGACCTGCCCCTGCTCGTTGCCCGTGACGAGGGTTTCTTCAGGGACCAGGGGCTCGACGTGGAGATCATCAAGACGCCGGGTTCGGGCCAGAAGGACTCGGATCACCGGGCGCTGCGCCCCAATGTTTTCGACCGCACCATGGAGGCCCTGTACGACCAGGGCGCCTGCGACCAGTTCCGCATGTGCGAGTGGGGGGTCATGAAGCGCGCGGTCGAGTCCAACGTCACCGCCGGCCACCGTCCCGCGAAGATCGTGGCCCTGGGCTCTGCGATGTCGACCTTTGCAATCGTCACCGATCCGAAGGCCGGCATCTACGAGCCCGAGCAGCTGAAGGGGAAGCCGATCGGCGTGAGTCCCTACAACGGCTCGCATTTCACCACCCTGAAGCTGCT
>JBGPTG010000048.1:0-14610 GCA_041490545.1 Gammaproteobacteria bacterium | reverse complement strand
GGCTGAATACGGCCATGTCGCTGGCAATGGAAAAGTCGCAGGCCATGCCGACTTCCTGGCCGCCGCCGACGCGCATGCCGTTGACGCGGCAGATCACCGGCTTGTCGCAGGTCAGGACCGCGGAGACCATGTCGTTGAATACGCGCATGTACTGGCGATATTCCTGGGGACGCCCGGCGTAGTACTCGGCGTACTCCGCGGTATTGCCGCCCGAGCAGAAGGCCTTGTTGCCCGAGCCGGTGAACACGACGGCATTGACGTCCCGGGCGTTGGATGCCGCGCGAAAGGCCATGATCACGCCCTTGGCCATCTCGGTCGTGTAGGAGTTGTACTGGTCGGGGTTGTCGAGCCAGATCCACGCATTGAACAAGTGCGGAACGGTCTTGCCATCCGGAGTCCGGGCGGGGCGCTTCTCGTAGCGCACGCCCCTGGCGACGTAGCCTTCCACCAGATCGTGGCTCTTGAGTGCAAAGGGCGCTGCGGGTGTATTCATGACTCCTCCTGGTGCTTGCCGCCTTCCGGCAGCCGACTTGACCGCTCCACCGGCCAATCGCTATCTATAATAGTATTGTAGTACCATTATACGATCATAGGCCGCAAAGCTGATGGTAATTTTCTACCCGTTCCCGGCACGGGGATTTGCGTTAGATCAAATCCGGGCCGCATCCCGGACTCTAGAATCCAGGGAAGAAGGGGATCAGGAGGATCCAATGGGTGAGACACCGCTAGCGAGGCCCGAGGCATCCAGCATTTCCATCGCACTCACCGGGAGCGGCGGCGCCGGGGTCATGACCGCCGGCACCATGCTGCTGAACGCTGCCGCGGAAGCCGGATGGTACGGCCTGATGGTGCGCTCCAGCGGTCCCCAGATCCGTGGAGGCGAAGCCGCCGCGCTGCTGCGTATCGCCGCCCGGACGGTCGATTGCCTCGACGATCGCTTCGATCTGGTGATAGGAGCCGACTGGCAGAACATCCACCGCTTCGCCGACGAAATTCCCCTGGACGCGGCGAGCGTCATGATCGGAGACCCGGACCAGGGAGCCCCGCCCGAGGTCTTCATCAAACACGGGCCGCGCCTGGCTCACGTCGCCTTCAAGAAGATCGCCAAATCCATTCCCGGGAGCTGGCCGAACATGATCATGCTGGGCGTGGCCGCCGCGTTGATCGGTTTGCCCCTCGAGGTGCTGCGGAACGCGCTGCGCAAGTCGTACAAGAAGGGTGGTGAAGGGCTGGCGGCAAGCCTCGCAGCCGTCGAAGCCGGGATCGCTGCGGCGCGCGCATTGCCGGCGATCCCGCGCCTGTTTCCACCCAGGCCCCACGACAAGGCGCGTTGGTCGATCACGGGCAACGAAGCGGCGGGCTACGGCGCGATACGCGGCGGGGTGCGCTTTGCCGCCGCGTACCCGATCACCCCGGCAACCGAGGTCCTGGAGTGGATGGCGCCCGCGCTTGCCCGCGTCGGCGGAATCCTGGTGCAGGCCGAGGACGAGCTCGCCTCGATCAATATGGCCATCGGTGCCTCTTTCGGCGGCGTGCCGTCGCTGACGGCGACGGCGGGGCCGGGACTTTCGCTCATGACCGAGGCGCTGGGGCTCGCTGTTGCCGCGGAGGTGCCCGTCGTAGTGATCGACGTCATGCGCGGTGGGCCATCGACGGGCATCCCGGCGAAGAGCGAGCAAAGCGACGTCAACATTGCCGTGTACGGACTGCATGGCGACGCGCCGCGCGTGGTGGTCGCACCCAATTCGATTGCGGACTGCCTCACGGCCACGCAATGGGCCGTGCACCTGGCAGAATCCCTGCAGGTGCCGGCGATCGTTCTTTCCGATCAGTATTTCGGCCAGACGCGCGGCATCGTGGATCGTCCTGCGGACTTGAGTTTCATGGGGGAGCGGTCCCGCGCTGAGGGCGGCGCAGAGGCCTACAAGCGCTACGCCCTGACACCGTCCGGTGTATCCCCTATGGCGGTCCCGGGCACCCCCGGCACCGCCTACACTGCCGAGGGGCTGGAGCACAACGAGCGCGGTATTCCTTCGAGCCAGTCGGCCGACCACGTGGCGCAGCTTGCGAAACGCGAGAAAAAGCTCCAGCTGCACGACTACGGTAAACACTGGGCTGAACTCGCGGGCGAGGGTGAGGTGGCCGTGGTTACCTTCGGCTCGTGTACCGGACCGGTGCGCGAGGCGCTTGGACGCATCGCGGCGGAAGGCGGCAGGGCGCGGCTGGTGTCGATGCGGTTGCTTGCGCCGGCACAGCCCGAACGCCTGGCACGGGTGCTCGAAGGTGCAAAGCGTGTGCTGGTGGTGGAACAGAATCAGGGCGCGCAGTTCTACCGGTACCTGCGAGCGCACTTCGAGCTTCCCGGTGAAGTGCGCAGCTTCCACCGTCCCGGCCCGCTGCCCATCCGCCCCGGCGAAATCTACCGCCAAATCACAGAATGGAGTCGCGCATGACGACCGCTGCCGCCGCGGTGCCCCTCACCGCACAGGCGTTCAAGACCGACTACAAGCCGATCTGGTGTCCGGGGTGCGGCGACTACTCCGTACTCGCCGCAATGACCAAGGCGTTCGCGATGCTCGAGTTGCGGCCGGAGAACGTCGCCGTGGTATCGGGCATCGGCTGCTCCTCGCGCATACCGGCCTATACCAGCTGCTACGGTTTCCACGGCGTGCACGGTCGCGCGCTGGCGGCCGGGACCGGGCTCAAGATCGCGCGGCCCGATCTGACCGTGCTGGTCGCGGGCGGCGACGGCGACGGCTACTCGATCGGCGGCAACCACTTCCTGCATTCCTGCCGCCGCAACGTCGATCTCACCTATGTCGTGATGGACAATCATGTATACGGCATGACCAAGGGACAGCCTTCGCCGACCACGGAACCCGACTGGGACTCGAAGCTGTCGCCCGGCGGTACCGGGCTGCGCACCTTCCATCCGCTGGTGATCGCGCTCGCCGCCGGCGCCAACTTCATCGCGCGCGCTTTTTCGGGGGACCCGAACGGCACCGCGCAAATCCTCGCCGAAGCCATCCGCACTCCCGGATTCTCGTTCGTGGAAATCCTCAGTCCCTGCGTGACGTTCCGTCCCGAGCAGCGCGACTGGAAAAACCAGGTGCGCGCGGCGCCCGTCGCGTCGACCGACGACCCGGCACGCGCCGCCAAGCGCATCATGACCGACGACGGATTCAACATCGGCGTGCTCTACAAGGGAGCGCGAAAGCCGTTTCAGCCGCCTGTGGGCAGGGGCACCCGGCTCCCCGCCGATTTCGAAGCGGAGTTCAGCATATGAGTCCGGCGAAGACTGCCAGGAAGGTCAAAACGCGGCGGGCCGCGGCGAAGCGCGGCGTACCGGGGCGGAAGTCCGCAGGAGCGCGGACGGGAGGCGACCGGGCCGGCTTTCTCGCCCGCGCCTGGAGCATGGAGGTCGAAGCGGCCGAGCGTTACGCGATGCTCGCCGACGCGATGGAAGAGCACAACAACCGCGACGTTGCAGAGCTGTTCCGCAAGCTCGCCCGCATCGAGCAACTGCACGCGGACCAGCTTGTTGCAGAAAGTCCGTCCGGGCGTCCACCCGGGCTTCCGGCCGGCGGCATGCGCTGGGAAGAAGGCGAGGAGGGGCCCGAAACTGCCGACCCGGGAGAACTGCACTACCGCATGCAGCCGTATCACGCGCTGGCGATCGCCCTGGCGTGCGAGAAGCGCGCAAACCGGTTTTTCGCCAACTACGCGCGCAAGGCGCGAAACCCCGCGGTACGCAAGGCGGCCAAGGAGATGGCGGAGGAAGAGGCCGGGCACGTGCGGCTGATCGAGGATTGGCTCAAGCGCACGCCGGAGCCTGCCAGGGATTGGGACGGCGATCCCGACCCGCCGGTCCTTTCGGACTGAAGGCGAAGCTCGCGTGGACGTCCTGCTGCCTGAGGGCTGGGCCGCGCCAGTCGGTTACTCGAATGGCGTCGCCGTGCGGCCGGGCCGTATCGTGTTCGTCGCCGGGCAGGTCGGCTGGGACACGCAACAGAAATTCCGCAGCGACGAAATCGTTCCCCAGTTCGAGCAGGCGCTGAAGAACGTGCTGGCGGTCCTCGCCGAAACCGGTGGCCGGCCGGAGCACATCTGCCGCATCACCGGGTTCTGCTGCGACAAGCCCGGCTACCTCGCGGGTCGCCGGGCATTGGGCACGGTGTGGAGGCGCCTCATGGGACGCCACTATCCGGCGATGAGCATGATCTTCGTCAGCGACTTGCTCGACAGCCCCGGAAAGATCGAACTCGAGGCGACCGCGGTCGTGCCCTCTCCAGGATGGCAACGGGCCGGGCTGCTCAAGTCGGCACCGACACGGGCGAAGCGACTACGCCCTGGCCGATCGCGCCGGAAGACGGGAATACGAGCGACTTGATCACCACCGGCACGGCGCCCGAGGTCTCGAGTAGCGCGCCGATGTCGATGAAGTCGAATTCCCTGAGCGCGATCCCGTCGATCGACACGATAGGATTCGAGAGGCGGATCTCCTTCAGGCAGTGAATGCCGATCAGGCCGCCGATGTCGCCGTCGCCGACCAGGACGAGCGGCAGGCCAGGCGCAAGCACATCGGCGAGGCCAGCAGCGATTCCCCGGCAGAAGGCGTCGAGCCGGGCGAAGGTCGCGGACTTCTTCCAGCGGTAGCAGAGCGCCACCGCTCTCTCGCCGTCGTCCAGATCGAGACGGCGCAGCGCGGCGCGCACCGATTCGGAAATCTGCTCCCGGTCGAGTGCTTCGTCCTCGAGCGGCAAATCCGGCGTGATGACCGGAAGGTTTTTCAACGGAAGCACGCTGTGCGGCGAAACGAAGATGGTGCTGCCGCTCACCTGTATTGTGTATTGGGAGGCCCCGATTACCGTGGCGCGGATGCCTTCGTCCGAAGGCTCGATGCGCGGTCCCCAGGTCCTGATTCGCCCGAGGACCGCGCGGGCGAGAGCCGGCCCCAGATCCCCGAAAGCCCTGACTTCGCGTCCGTAGATATATTCCGATACGCCGCCGGAAAACGTCACCACCTCGGGCCTGCGCGCGTTGCGCAAAGGCGAAAGGCGCAGAAGCGCAGCGGCTTCGGCGCCGACGGCAGGCTTGCTGACGATCTCGAACAGACGCCCGGCCATGCGCTCGACCATGGCGTCGAGGAGATTCGCGTCGGGTTTCGCGCCGATTTCGAGAACCAGTCCGGTTTCCGCGGCGATGCGCCGGCCGGCCTCTTCGATGCGCTTGACGCAGCCCCCGGCATCGAAGGAGACGATGCGGGCGCCGATGTCGACCGCGGTCATTTCGATCACCTCGCCGGCTTCGCACACGGCGATCTTGGTCGTGCCGCCGCCGAGGTCGATGTTCATGACTCGGGCAGATTCCCGGATCGAGCGCGCCGCGGCGCCCGATCCGAACGCGGCGAGCGTCGCCTCCAGCGCGTCGCCCGCGCTCACCGAGACGAACTTTCCCGCTTGGGAGGCGAACAGTTCGCCGATCGCGCGCGCGTTGCTGCGCCGAACCGCGACCCCGGTGAGGATCAGGGCGCCGGTATCGATCATCTCCGGGTCGACCTTCGCCTGCGCGTATTGCCGCTCGATAAAACCGCCGAGCGCGACGGCGTCGATAGTCGGGCCGGACGCCGCATTTTCGATATAGGGGGTGAGCAGAATCTCGGATTCATGGACGACCTTGCGCTCGGACACCACGTAGCGGCTGTCGAGCCTTTCGAGCACCAGGCGCGAGAAGGCGAGATGCGAAGTGGAGGAGCCGATGTCGACGCCGACGCTGAGCAGGCGGATCTCGTCCTCGATCTCGAGGCTGCGCCGGACGCTGGAGAAGAAAACTCTCCCGCCGGCGGCCTCATCGCTCATCCGAGACTCAGACCACCGTGGATTTCGGGGCAGTCCCGGCTGGTTTCTGATACCACGCCGGGTCCATGCGGCACTCGACGCCGTTCTGCCGCAGGGTCGATTCGTATTCCCGGCGCAGATTTGGATCTTCCATCCAGTAGGGAATGGCGGTACCGCCTTCGTTGACGTCGATGGCGGTGTAATCGGTGTGTTTTTCGCCAGGCGCACCGGGATCGCGACCGGGATTGTGCGGCCCGAACCAGGCGGTCAGGCGGAACGGATCCTGTCCCACGCTGAAATGCTGGTGGTACCAGCGCGCGCCGCCGGGGGCCGCCGAGACCATGCCGACAGGCTCGTAGTCGAGGCGGCGGATTTCCGATTCGTGGCCGTCCTTCCACGGCGTGACGCCCAGCCGCTCGGGCCAGGTGTACGTATATCCCTTGCCATGCAGGCAGATGAGCACGGCGGCCGAGGTGTGCGCGTGAGCCTTGGAGTAGCGCCCGTTCTCGTGCTGGCCGATCCAGAAATAGAAGCAGTTGTTGGTCATGAAGGGCTCGACCCGGCGCCAGCCGACCGAGCGGCGGTTGTCCAGCGGCAGGTCGCAATGCACTACATCGGGTATGAAATTGGTCCGCCGCATGGCGAGCCCGCGCACGGGGTCGGGCTCGATGTCGTCCTTCGGCTTGTAGAAATCCTCGGCGCCGCTGAAGCGGTCGCGAAAAACGAAAGGGTTGTTGAACACCGCATCGACGTTGTTGATCATGTTGAGAACGTTGGGCGCCGTCGTCCCGGCGAGCAGCAGGGCGCCGCCCGAGGTCGCGTTGACCAGGCGGTGCCACGCGTTCATGGGGATCGAGAACATCGAGCCCGTCTGCCACTCGAACACGTGCTTCCTGGTTTCTCCTTCGAGCCAGACTTCCGTCGTGCCACGACCCTCGACGACGAGATATATCTCTTCGTACATGTGCTTCTCGGGGTTGAGCGCGCCCGCGGGCGGCACTTCCACGACGTAACTGCCCCACTTGGTTTCGGTGCCGTACAGCTGGATATAGTGGCCGCGACCCCCGGTGCGCTTCCACGGCATGAGCGGCAGGTCCTGCACCCTGCGGATGCCCAGTCCGCGGAACACCGGAATGCCTTCGGACTCCATGAAGGCATCGTAGGGGGTGGGTTGCTTGCGAAACTGGCCGAAGCCGGCTTTTTTGGTGCCGGCCGGCTCGTGCCAGTGCGTCTGGTCCTTTTCGTGGGGCATCGCGGTCCTCGGTGGGCTGTGTTCCTGTATGCAGAACACAGTTCCAATTCGTTGCAGACGGTATTCATTCGAACATATACTCGCCCGAGCGTCAATGCACGCACCCGCGAGGAGGATTTGCATGTCGTTGCGCGACTCGATCGTCATCGTACATTTCGTGGCCGGGCTCGCGGTGTTCGGGTCGGCCGCGGCGCAGACGCAGGGCGGCAACGCCGCGATCTACCTGTATGAAGGCGCCGACCGGGCGCAGCGCCTGGTGGAGAACGCGCGCCGCGAGGGGACGCTGATGGTGTATACGTCCCTCGCCCCGACGGAATCGGTTCCGCTCGCCCAGGCCTTCGAGAAGAAATACGGGATCAAGGTGCAGTTGTGGCGCTCGCTCAGCGACCAGGTGGCGCAGCGTGCGATCAACGAGGCGCGCACGCGGCGCTTCAGCATGGATATCATCGAGACCAACGGACCGGTGGTCGAGACGGTGGCGCGCGAGCGGGTGACCGCGAGATTCTTCAGCCCGTACATCGCCGATATCCCGTCGTGGGGCGTTCCTCCGCACCGGCTGTGGATTTCCGACCGCGTCGACTTCTTCGTGGTGGCCTTCAATACCGCCAAGGTTCGGCGCGAAGACATTCCGGCGAGCTACGAAGGATTCCTCGACCCCCGCTGGAAAGGGCGCATCGCGCTGGAAGCGACCGACGAGGAATGGCTGGCGGGAATCGTCGCCTACTGGGGCGAGAAGCGCGGCATGGATTTCTTCCGCAAGCTCGTCGCGATGAAGCCCGACATTCGCCGGGGTCACGTCATGCTCTCAGGGCTGGTCGCCGCGGGCGAGGTCCCGGTCAATCTGACCAACTACGCCTCGAACGCCGACTCGATGAAGCGCGGCAAGCGGCCGATCGACTGGAAGGCGGTGGAGCCGGTGGTGGGCCGGCCGCAGGCGCTCGGGCTGGCCGCGAACGCGCCGCACCCGCATGCGGCGCTGCTGTTTGCGGATTTCGTGCTGTCCCCGGAGGGACAGGAACTGTTCAACGCGATGGATCGCTTTCCTTCGAGCCGGAAAGTCAGGAGCAGCCTGGTCGATTTTTCGTACGTGATGCTCGATCCGGTGGAGATGGTGGACCAGGCCGAGAAGTGGCAGAAGCTGTGGAGCGAACTGGTGACGGCGCAATGACGTCGCCTGAGCGAGGCCGCGCGATGGATCGGAAGCCTTTTTTTGGAAAATCCCGCACCCGCCTCTCGTCGGTGGCCAATTCCCTGCGGGTGATCAAGGCTTTCTCCGAAGACGAGTATGAAATCGGCATCAGCGATCTCGCCAAGCGGCTGGGACTGGCGAAGAGCACGGTGCACCGTCTTGCCAGCACGCTGCTCGATCAGGGAATGCTCGAGCAGAATCGCGCCGACGGAAAATACCGTCTTGGACTGGCGCTCTTCGAAATGGGCACGCTGGTGCGCCGCAAGATGGATTTCACTACCGAGGCGAGGCCGTTCCTGAGGACGCTCATGGAGAAGACCGGCGAAACGGTGCACCTCGCGATCCTCGACCACGACTCGATTCTCTACATCATCACCCACGAGAGCAAGCAGGCACTGCGCATGGGCTCGAAAGTCGGCACGCGCGCACCGGTGCCCTCGACGGCGGTCGGCAAGGCGCTCCTTGCGTTCCAGCCCGAGGCGGAGATCGAGCGCATCATCGCGCGCGGGCTGCCGGCGAGCGCTCCCAATGCCATCGTCGATCCCAAGGCGCTGCGGCGCGAACTCGCGCTGATACGCGCGCGCAACTACGCGCTCGACGACGAGGAAAGCGAAATCGGCCTGCGCTCGATCGCGGCGCCGATACGCGTCTACTCGGGAGGCGTGGTCGCGGCGATCAGCATCGCCGGTCCCGTGCACCGCATGGCGCGCAAGACCCTGCTTGGCTGGTTGCGCGAGCTGACAGACGCGGCCGAGGCTATTTCGCTGCGCCTCGGCTGGCAGCCGTCGCGCGGCGAGCCTTTGCGCAGGCGCGCATGAGCGTGCTGCGCTTCCTGTAGGGGACACTCCCAAAGCGGGTGCGTTCGGCTCAGAGCCCCAGCCGCTGCCAGATCGTGGTCGTGAGGGCGGCCTGGTTCATGGTGTAGAAGTGCAAGCCCGGCGCGCCGGCGGATAGCAGGCGATCGCAGATGTCCGTCACCACGTCCAGGCCGAGGCTGCGTATCGACGCGGCGTCGTCGCCGTAGCCCTGCATCTTCAGGCGCAGCCAGCGCGGGATGTCGGCGCCGCTGTTGTCCGAGAAGCGCGCGAGTTGCGAGAAGTTCGCGATCGGCATGATGCCCGGAACGATCGGGATCCCTATGCCCACGGCGTCGCAGTCGTCGATGAAGCGGAAATACGCGTCGACGTTGAAGAAATACTGCGTGATCGCCGAGTCGGCGCCGGCATTGATCTTTTCCTTGAAGCGCAGCAGATCCTCCGCGGGACTGCGCGCCTGCGGATGGAATTCGGGGTAACACGCCACCTCGATGTTGAAATGATCGCCGGTTTTCTCCCGTATGAAGGCCACCAGGTCGCTCGCGTGGCGAAGCTCGCCGGCGCTCGCTGAGCCCGAGGGCAGATCGCCGCGCAGTGCGACGATGTGATCGATGCTTCTCGTCCGGTATAGCTCGAGGGTCGAGGCAATGTCCGTGCGCGTCGCCCCTATGCAGGAAATGTGGGGTGCGGCGCGCTCGCCTGCGGCCTGTATCTCCAGCACCGTCTCCAGGGTGCGGTCGCGCGTCGAGCCGCCCGCGCCGTAGGTGCACGAGAAGAACCGTGGCTTTAGCTGCGCGAGCTGTTTCCAGGTGGCTCGCAGCTTCTGCATCCCTTCCGGCGTCTTGGGAGGAAAGAACTCGAAGCTGAAGGCGCGCGGATGCTTTTTCTGCGATTCCATTCAGCGCTCGTAAGCCAGGTTGGGCGCGAGCCAGCGCTCGGTCTGCTCCAGCGCGAGCGCCTTGCGCCTGGCATAGTCGGCCGCCTGGTCCTCGCCGATCTTGTCCACCGCGAAATACCGGGCGTCCGGGTGGGAGAGATAGAAACCGCTCACGCTCGCGGCGGGAAGCATGGCATAGGATTCGGTGAGCGTGATGCCGGCCTCCGGAGCGGAGAGCAGCTCGAACAGCGCCCCCTTTTCCGTATGATCGGGACACGCCGGATAGCCGGGTGCGGGCCGGATGCCCCGGTATTTCTCCGCGATCAACTCAGTGCTCGATAGCTTCTCGTTTGCGGCGTAACCCCAGTATTCCTTTCGCACGCGCTCGTGCAGGAGTTCCGTAAACGCTTCGGCGAGCCGGTCGGCGAGAGCTTTCAGCATGATCGCATTGTAGTCGTCGTGCTTCGACTCGAATGCCTGGACGCCCGCGTCGACGCCGATTCCGGTTGTGACCGCGAACCCTCCGACGTAGTCCGGAACGCCCGAGTCTTTGGGTGCGATGAAGTCGGAAAGGCACAGGTTCGCGCGGTCGGAAGCCTTTTCGGTCTGCTGGCGCAGGCAGTGCCACACCATCGCCGTCTCGCGGCGCGATTCGTCCGCGTAGATCTCGATGTCGTCGCCGACGCTCGCCGCCGGGTACAGGCCGAACACGGCGTTTGCCGTGAGCGACTTCCCGGCGATGATTTTTTCCAGCATCGCCCGGCCTTCGGCGAGCACGCCCCGCGCCGACTCGCCGACCACCGGGTCCTGAAGGATCTTCGGATAGCTTCCGGCGAGGTCCCAAGTCTGGAAGAACGGCGCCCAATCGACATAGCGGGCGATCTCGGCGAGGTCATACCCGCGCAGGAACCGGCGGCCGAGGACCCGGGGGCGCGGCGGCGCGTAGCGTTGCCATTCGATGCGATGAGCGTTGGCGCGGGCTCGCGCGATCGGCGCGAGCGCCTGTCCCTTCTTGGCCGCGTGCTGCGTGCGGGCCTTTTCGTAGTCTTCGCGCAGCGACTTCACATAGTCCCGATTCAGGTCGGTCGAGAGCAGATTGGAGCAAACCGAGACCGACCGGGACGCGTCGGGCACGTACACGGTGGAGTTTGCGTAATGCGGCGCGATCTTGACCGCGGTGTGCACGCGCGAAGTGGTCGCCCCGCCGATGAGAAGCGGAATGGTGAATCCCCGGCGCTGCATCTCGTGCGCCACGTGCGCCATTTCCTCCAGGGAAGGCGTGATCAGGCCCGACAGGCCGATGATATCGGCCTTCTCCGAGAGCGCGGTGTCGAGGATCTTCTGCGCCGGGACCATCACCCCGAGGTTGATCACTTCGAAGTTGTTGCACTGGAGCACCACCGCCACGATGTTCTTGCCGATGTCGTGCACGTCGCCTTTCACCGTGGCTATCACAATCTTGCCCCTGGGCTTCAAGTCGCCGGACTTTTTCTTTTCGGCTTCGATGAAGGGCACCAGGTGCGCCACCGCCTGCTTCATCACCCGCGCCGACTTGACCACCTGCGGCAGGAACATCTTGCCCGAGCCGAACAGGTCGCCGACGATGTTCATCCCGTCCATTAGCGGCCCCTCGATCACCTGGATCGCGCGCTCGAACTTGCTGCGGGCCTCCTCGGTGTCCTCGACCACCCAATCGGCGGTGCCCTTGACGAGCGCGTGCGCAAGGCGCTGCTCGACCGACTCCTTGCGCCAGGCGAGCTCGTCGGCCTGCGTCTTGCCTGTGGCCTTGACGGTGGTGGCGAATTCGACGAGACGCTCGCCGGCGTCCGGCCGCTGGTTGAGCACCACGTCTTCGACCCGCTCGCGAAGATCTGGAGGAATCTCCTCGTAGACTCCCAGCTGTCCGGCATTGACGATGCCCATGGTCATGCCGGCGCGCACGGCGTGATAGAGGAACACGGTGTGAATCGCCTCCCGCACCGCGTCGTTGCCGCGGAAGGAGAACGAAACGTTCGAGACCCCGCCCGAGATCTTGGCGTGCGGGAGGTCCTTTCGTATCGCACGCGTGGCCTCGATGAAATCCCGGCCGTAGTTGTTGTGCTCCTCGATGCCGGTGGCGATGGCGAAAATGTTCGGGTCGAAAACGATGTCTTCGGGCGGAAAGCCGACCTCTTCGACCAGAATCCGGTAGCAGCGGCGGCAGATCTCGATTTTCCGCGCCAGCGAGTCGGCCTGGCCCTGCTCGTCGAAGGCCATGACGATCACGGCCGCGCCGTAGCGGCGGGCGAGCCGCGCGTGCCGGACGAATTCGGCTTCGCCTTCCTTGAGAGAAATCGAGTTGACTATGCACTTGCCCTGCACGCACTTCAGTCCGGCCTCGATGACCGACCATTTCGAGGAATCGATCATCACGGGCACTCGTGAGATATCCGGTTCGGAGCCGATGAGATGCAGGAAGGTCGTCATCGCCTTCTGGGAGTCGAGCATCGCCTCGTCCATGTTCACGTCGATCACCTGGGCGCCGGTTTCGACCTGCTGGCGCGCCACGACGAGCGCTTCCTGGTAGTCGCCGGCGAGGATCAGTCGGGCGAAGGCCCTGGAGCCGGAGACGTTGGTGCGCTCCCCGACGTTGACGAAGAGCGACTCGTCGCCGATATTCAACGGCTCGAGGCCGGAGAGCCGCAGCTTCTTCTCGGCAGCAGGCGGCTTGCGTGGGGGAAGCGCGCGCACGGCATTTGCGATGGCGCGGATGTGATCAGGCGTCGTGCCGCAACAGCCGCCGACGATGTTCAGAAAACCGCTTTCGGCGAATTCCCGGAGCAGGCCCGAGGTGTATTCCGGCGTTTCGTCGTAGCCGGTTTCCGAGAGCGGATTGGGCAGCCCGGCATTCGGGTAGCAGCTGATGAAGGTGTCGGCGACGTTCGACAGTTCCTCGATATAGGGACGCATGAGTTTCGCGCCCAGCGCGCAGTTCAGGCCCACCGCGATCGGCCGTGCGTGGCGCAGGGAATTCCAGAAGGCTTCCGGAGTCTGGCCGGTGAGGGTGCGCCCGGACTGGTCGGTGATGGTGCCGGACACGATGACCGGAAGTCGCTGCCCGCGCTGCTCGAAGAGCGTCTCAATGGCGAAGACGGCCGCCTTGGCGTTGAGCGTGTCGAAGATGGTCTCGAGCAGGATCAGGTCTGCACCGCCGTCGGCAAGGCCCGCGAGCGCCTCGCCGTAGGCTGCAACGAGCTCGTCGAAATAGATGTTGCGGAAACCCGGATCGTTGACTTCGGGCGAGATCGACGCGGTTTTGTTGGTCGGCCCGAGCACGCCGGCGACGAAGCGCGGCTTGCGCGGGTCGCGCTCCATGCAGCGGTCCGCCGCTTCGCGGGCGAGCTTGGCGGCCGTATGGTTCAGGTCGTACACCAGGCACTCCAGGCCGTAGTCCGCCTGCGAAGGCGCATTCGAATTGAAGGTGTTGGTCTCGATGATGTCGGCGCCGGCCGCGAGGTACTTGGAATGGATCTCGCGGATCACATCGGGCCGGGTCAGCGTGAGCAGGTCGTTGTTGCCCCTGAGGTCGCCCCCTGAAGCGGCGAAGCGCTCGCCGCGGAAGTCGGCTTCCGAGAGCTTGTAGCCCTGGATGGTCGTGCCCATCGCGCCGTCCAGTATCAGGATGCGGCGCTCCAGCAGGGCACTGAGTTCCTCGGTTCTGTCAGGCCGCATGCTCGCAGTTCATGTTTCGCTCCTTTTGACCCGTGACGTATCATCGCCTACACTGAACTATGAATCCAGTGAAAGTCTATGCAGAAATCATGAATACTATTCATGCTATGAAGCAGGATTGAGGCCTCTCCGTGCTCGAAATACGCCATCTTCGCTCCCTGATCGCGCTTGCCGAAACGGGAACCGTCTCGCGCGCCGCCGACCGCGTGCATCTCACGCAGTCGGCCCTTTCCCATCAGCTGAAGGCGCTCGAGTCGCACTACGGCGCGGCGGTGGTGAAGCGCCACGGCCAGTCGGTGAAGCTCACCGAGTCGGGGCAGAGGCTGGTCGCTCTCGCCCGGTCGGTGATGGGCGAAGTGCAGATTGCGGAGCGGGACTTGGCGAAGCTTGCCCGGACGCCGGCGCGGACGTTGCGCATCGCGCTCGAATGCCATACCTGCTTCGACTGGTTGATGCCGATCATGGACGTGTTCCGGAAGGACTGGCCGGAAGTGGAACTCGACCTCGTGTCGGGATTCCATCCAAACCCGATTGCGCTGCTCGCGGAGGGCAAGACCGATCTCGTGATCGGGTCGGAGAACAAGCCCCGGCGCGGCATCGTCTTCCATCCGCTATTCCGTTTCGAGGTGCTCGCCGTGCTGCCCACGGATCACCCGCTGCGCGAGAAGCGCTATCTGGGCGCCGGCGATTTTGCGCGGGAAACGCTCATCACTTATCCGGTGCCGGAGGAGCGGATCGACCTGATCCGGAGGGTGCTGAAACCGGCGAAGGTTCATCCCAGGCGCCGTACGACGGAGTTGACCGTGGCGATCCTTCAGCTGGTCGCCAGCCGCCGGGGCGTGGCGGCGCTGCCGAACTGGGGGATCAAGAACTACCTCGATTACAAGTACGTGATTGCGCGGCGCGTCGGCAAGAACGGGCTGTGGAGC
>JBGPTG010000047.1:0-14973 GCA_041490545.1 Gammaproteobacteria bacterium | reverse complement strand
TACTGGAACAACCCCGAAGCGACGGCAAAGGCGCTGGATCCCGATGGCTGGCTGCACACCGGTGATCTCGCCGAGATCAGCTCGGGCAGGATCTTCATCCGCGGCCGGCTAAAGGACGTGCTCGTGCTCTCCAACGGCGAGAAGCTCCCGCCGCAGGACGTCGAGCTCGCCATCATGGGCGACCCGGCCTTCGAGCAGGGAATCCTGGTTGGCGAAGGCAGGCCGTTCCTGACGCTGGTGGCGGTGACGCGGGAGACCGACGAGAAGGCCCTCATCCGCCGCGCCAACGAGCGCCTGACGAGCTTTCCTCGTTTCATCCGCGTGCGGCGGGTCATCGCCACGCGCGATCCCTGGACGGTCGAGAACGGCCTGCTCACGCCGACCCTGAAGGTCAGGCGCGAGCGCGTGCACAAGGCCTTTGGCGCCGAGATCGATCGCGCCTACGCGGCCGGCGCGCTCGACTGAGGCACCCGGATTCAGAAGGCAAAGCGCGCGCGAATCTTCACGGTGCGCGCGAGGCCGTCGATCGCTTCGAGGAGCTTCAGCCGCAGCTCGGGATCGAGTCCGGGATCCTGCGCCGCCCGCTCGACGCGCGCGAGCGCCTGCGCATCCACCTGTCCGCCGACGAAGGCGGCGATCCAGGCGTTGGCGAAGAAGATCTTGCGCGTGCGCGCAAGCGCCGGCAGCGCCGAGAGCGCCGGCTCGAGCAGCGGTGCGGTGAGCACGGCGTGCTCAACGGCGTTGAACGGAAAGAGCGCCGCGTCTACCCAGTCCTCGGCGAGCCCGGGGTCGCCGAGAAAGCGCTCGAAGTACGCGCGCTTCGCTGCGGCGTCGCGCCCTGCCGCTCCCGCCGCGAAGGCGTAGCGTCGTGCGTCGCCGCTTGAGTCGGCGGTGCTTTGCTCGGCGAGAAGGGCCGGCGCGTCCGGGTCGGCGAGCGCGAGCAGCTGCGCGGCGATGCGGAAGCGGTCGCGGGAACTCAACGCCACCTCCGGGATCTGCAGTGTTCCGGAGAGCAGCGCCTTGAGGCGCGCGCGCGCCGGCGGCGACCAGGCGGCGGCGACGAAGCTGCGGAAAAAAGCGATGCGCTGGCCGGTCGTGCCGGCGTGCAGCATGCCTTCGGCGAGGACCTGCTCGAGCGCCGGAGATGCGGCGTCGCGCTGCGTCTCCGAGGCGTATCTGGAAACGGCGACCTGCGCCCGGGCGAGCACTGTGGCAAGCGTCACCGGATCGCGCTCGACCGGCGCGACGCGCACGGCGAAATCGAGGTACGCGAGTGGCGCGAGTTCGGCGTCGCGCACCGATTCCCACAGCGCATCGAAGACGAGCGCGCGCAGCAGGGGATCTTCGACAATCTGCGGTCGCGCGAGAACCGCGGCGCGGCTGCGTTCGTCGAGAAGGAAGCGCCCGTAGCCGTAGTCGCCGGCATTGGCAAAGGCGAATTCGACCGGCGCAGCGCCCAGCGCGGGGAGGCGCGTGCGCGCGCCGCGCAGCGTCGTGTCGCGTTGGCGCGACGATCCGTCGCTGTACGCGGTGAGCACCCGCAGTTTCATCGGCCAGGTGCGCCCTTCGCCCAGCGCATCGCGTTGTTCGAGGAAGGCGTCGGCATCACGGGCGTCGGCCGCCCAGACGAGGCGCAGCTCTGGCATGCCGCGGCGCGTCACCCAGGCCTCGGCCCAGCCGCGCAGGTCGCGCTTCGACGCCCGCCCAAGCGCGGCGACGAGTTCACTCCAGTCGGCCGACCCCCAAGCGTGCCGCTTCAGGAAAGCGCGCACTGCCCGGCGAAACGCCGCTTCCCCGATGATGAACTCGGCCTGCCGCAGGATCGCCGGCGCCTTTGCGTAGACGATACTGCCGTACGCCGATTTCGCCTGCGCGAGATTGGCGAGCGGCCGGTAGACGGGCGTGGTGCCCTGCGTAACGTCGGTGCGGTAGGCGCCGGTCTTCAGCGCGTGGAAAGCGTTCCACACCGGCATGCCGGGCAGCAGGGCTTCCGCGGCCTTGGCCGCCATGAAATTGGCGAAGCCTTCCTTCAGCCACAGGTCGTCGAACCAGCGCATCGTTACCAGGTCGCCGAACCACTGGTGCGCGGTCTCGTGGAAGACGAGCTGTGCGCGCGCGAGCACGTCGGTCTCGTTCGGCGCCGAGGGAAACAGCACCGCCTCCTCGCGCAGGAAAGTCGCGCCCGCGTGTTCCATGCCGCCGTAGGCGAGCTCGGGGATCAGCACCAAGTCGTACTTCGGAAACGGAAATGGGACGCCGAAGTAACCCTCGAACCAGCGCAGCGCTTCGCGGTTTACCCGCAACACCTCCGGCGCCTCTTCGGCGGCGCGCGCGAGCCGCGACTTGCGCACCCAAAGCCGGGATGCCAGTCCGGCGGGGGACGCCTGGATTTCGGCGAACGGCCCGGCGGCGAACGCGAAGAGATACGTGCTGATCGGGGGCGTGGGAGCGAAGCGCAGGCGGCGTGTGCCGCTGGGTCCGTCTTCGACTGAGACCAGTCTTGCGTTGCCGACCGCGGTCCACGCGCGCGGCACGGAGAGTTCGAGCGCGAAGCGCGCCTTGAGATCGGGCTGGTCGAAACAGGGAAAGGCGCTGCTCGCGTCGGCTGGAACGAACAGCGTGTAAACGTACTCGGCGCCGTCCTCACGGTCGAGGTAGCGCGTCACCGCGCTGCCCGAGAGCGCGACCGGCGAGGTAAAGCGCAGCGTCACGCGGTTGCGGCCGGCGCGCAGTTGCCTCGCGGGGACGACGAGGTGCTCTCGCTCGAATCTCGCCCCGGTCGGCGCACCGTTGACGCGGATGTCCCAGGCGCGCGCGCCGGCCGAGGGGCGCCAGTCGAGCACCAGGTCGGGCGCATCGCGCGGCAGCGTCACCTGGATTTGTACCGATCCCTCGATCGTTTCGGCACGCTCGGCGATGCGCAGCGCGATCGCGTAGCGAACGTCGCGATAGTGCGCGGCGCGCCATCGGGCGAGCTCCCGGGAAACGCCGGGCTCGGATGCGGGAGTTGCCTGCACGGCGGCGGCCATGAGGCACAGGCCCAGGGCGAGCGCTACGCCGCGCAGGTCAGGCGATGCCGCGGCGCGGTCCATCGCCTGCGCCGACGGCGTCAGCCTTTGCGCAGCTTCGGCACCGGCCAGGCCGGCAGCGGCGCGTCCGGCCTGCGCAGAATCCGCACCATGCGCAGCGCCATCTCGCGGCCGCGGTAGTAGCCCGGGATGTAGGCGGATTCGATGAAGCCCAGCGACTTGTAGAAGCTGCGCGCGACGTAGTTGGCGGCGCGCAATTCCAGGTGGACGGTGGCGATCCCCGCGACGCGGGCGGATTCGATCAGCCATTCGACCATGTTGCGCCCGATGCCCAGTCGCTGGTGCGATGGACGCACCGCCAGCAGGTTGAGGTGCGCGTGCTCGTCGCCGAAGTTCATGATCGAAAATGCGACTACCCGCTCGCGCTCGCAGGCGAGCAGCGCGTAGGTATCCTTGTTGGAAATCGAACGCGCCACGCGGTCCGGGCCCCAGGACCAGCCCAGACCGGTCTCGATCAGGTCGCGCGACATCGCGGCGATCTTCCCGGCGTCGTCCGGGCGCCCCGGTCTGAGCGTGATGTCTTTGGCGTTCATGGTCGGGTTCGGCCGCAACGATTGTGCCAAGATTATCACGAGCCCGCAGCTCGGAGGAGTGCGGTCGCGGACCGCGCGGCGTCCCGGCTAGAAAGGCTTGACGACGACGAGGATGACCCCGGCAGCGAGGAAGACGGTCGGCACTTCGTTGAACCAGCGGAACCACACGTGCGACCGGGTGTTGCGGTCGCGCGCAAAATCTGCGAGCAGCTTGCCGCAGGTGAGGTGGTATGCGATGAGCAGGACCACCACGACGAGCTTGGCGTACAGCCAGCCGCCTGAGAATCCGTAGGCCCACAGCCAGGTGCCGAAGACGATGCTGAGCACGGCGCCGGGCGCCATGATGCCCCAGTAGAGCTTTCGCTCCATCACCTTGAAGCGCTCGCTGCCCTCGCGGTCCCGGGTCATGGCGTGGTAGACAAAAAGCCTCGGCAGGTAGAACAGGCCGGCGAACCAAGTCACTACGAAGATGATGTGCAGCGACTTGATCCAGAGCATGGTTGCGGCTACTTGAGCAGCCTCTTGCGGAACAGGACCGTCGCAGCATAAAACCCCGCCGCGGTGTAGGCAAGCACGACGACCGGGAAGAACACGCCGTCGTAGGATTTCCGCAGGTCGCGCGCCGCTATGACCGCCACGAGTTTTTCACGATGCTCTTGATGATGGCGAGGCGCAGGTGAAAGAAATGGTCTGCGCCGGGAACGACGACCACTGGCAGCTCCTGCGGCAGAGCCCAGGCGAGGACTTTCGCGAGCGGAACGGTCTCGTCGCGCTCGCCGTGGATGACGATGGTGTCGGCAGGCACGGTTTCCTGGGGGAAGCGGCCGACGGCGACGCCCACCAGCACCATGCGCTGCGGGATGGCGCGTTGCGCCACCTGGGTCTGTACCACGGCGCCGAAGGAAAATCCCGCCAGCACGAGCGGCAGGTCTCCGAAAGTCTGTTTCGCGTGCGCGGTGACGCGCAGCAGATCCTCGGTCTCGCCGCGGCCTTCGTCGTGCTCGCCCTCGGACTGGCCGACGCCGCGGAAATTGGGGCGCAGCGCGACGTAGCCGAGCTCGACGAAGGTGTGCGCGAGCGTCTGCACCACCTTGTTGTCGAGCGTGCCGCCGTAGAGCGGATGCGGATGCGCGACGAGTGCCACGCCGCGAACGGCGTCGCGACGACCTCCGCGCGACGCGTCGGCGGGATGGTCCACGACTGTCTCGATCCTGCCGGCTTCACCCGCGACGAAGACGCGCTCGCCGGCGCGGTTCATATGCGCAGGCGGGCGACGACGCGGCCGCCCTGGAGGTGCTCCTCTATGATCTCGTCGATGTCGGTGCGATCGACGTAGGTGTACCAGACCTCCTCCGGGTACACCACCATGCACGGGCCTTCCTCGCAGCGATCGAGGCACCCGGCCTGGTTGATGCGCACCTTCCCCGGGCCGGCCAGCCCCAGGTCCTTGACGCGCTTCTTGGCGTAGTCGCGCAGCTCGCTCGCGCCTTTGTCGTTGCAGCAGGCCTCGCCGTTCTGCCGCTGGTTGCAGCAGAAAAAAACGTGTTTGTCGTAATAGCTCATGCCGAATCCCGGATGATGAAGCAAGTTGAGCGGCGCGCCGACGCGCGCAGCCGGCGTCATCGCGATATCAGCGCCGCTCGAACGAGCGCACGGTTAATTATACTGTGGCCGGCTTGGCTTCCGGTCGCCTATGGTTTTTCCGGATCGCGCTCGGCGGGGAGGAGCACCAGGTAGCACATGGTCGCGAAAGGCCAGACGATGGAGACCAGGCGCGTGAGGCCGTTGAAGTTCAGGAAACGCCCCTGCTGCCACAGGGAAAAAGTTGCCGAATTGTAGGGATTGGCCGGCGCGAGGTTGACGATCGCGGTGGCCGCGAGCAGGGCGAGGCCGGCGAGCGCGAGCTGGGTGCTGCGCGGCAGGGCCATGCCGAACATCAGTAGAGCGACCGCCGCGGCGACTCCGTAGAGCGCGCCCGGCGTCGCCCAGGTCAGCAAATCCTGCGCGCCGACCAGCAGGCCAAACGCGAAACTGTGGGCGGCGAGTGCTCCGCCGATCATGGCGAGCACCACGGCGCGCGCCGGCTGGCCGCGCCCGGTGAGGCAGGAGGCGAGCAGCCCTGCGGCAACGGCGTTGGCGCACGCGACCCCGGCCTCCACGCGCAGGAACACCTCGGCGGGATAGAGCTTTCCCGAGGGCGTCCTGAACAGGTCGCGCAGGTCTCCGTTGCCGAACAGGATGGTTTCCGGGTTGAGCTGCGCAAACAGCCACAGGCCGAGCAGCACCAGGCCCAGGTCGGCGCGCCCGCCGGGAAGAAACACCCGGTTGCGCAGGCGCTGCAGTCCGCCGGAGTCGAGCAGCGGCCGCGTCGCGCCCAGCGCCGCCATCGCGCCGAGCGAACCGCCCGCGGCATTTGCGAGCAGATCGAGATTCGAGGCGGTGCGCGAGGGGAGGTAGAGCTGCAGCGATTCCAGCGCGAAACTCAGCAGTAGCGAGAAAGCGAAGCCGAAGGCGAGCGCGCGCCCGCGGCGCAGCCGGGGATACGCCGCCAGCACTGCGAGAAAGCCGAGCGGCACATAGCCGATGACGTTCGCGACGACGTCGAATGCGGATATCGGCCGCGGAAAAGGCGCCGTGAGGAATGCAAACGGGGGAAGACCGGTGTCGCGCCAGCCCGACAGCGGGTGCAGGCTCGCATACACGACGAGGAGCGCGTACGCGACGAAGAGATAGCGCGCCAGCGTGGAAGGACGCTCACCGGACATGACGTCCGATTCTCTCACGCATGCCGTTGCAGCTCCCGCTCGTAGATCATCAGCGCTTCGCTCCCGGAGAGCGCAAAGGTCACGGCTTCGACGGTATCGTGCTGCCGCGTGAAGCGCAGGCACTCGTGCACCGCGATGGCAGCCGCCTCGCGCATCGGGTAGCCGTACGTACCGCAGCTGATCGCGGGAAAGGCGATGCTGCGGATGCCATGGGCGAGGGCGAGCTCGAGGCTCGCGCGGTAACAGGATGCGAGCAGATCGCTCTCGCCTGCGCCGCCGCCCTGCCACACCGGGCCAACGGTGTGGATGACGTGTCTCGCCGGTAGCAGGTAACCGCGGGTGATCTTCGCCTCGCCAGTGACGCAACCACCCAGGGTCCGGCATTCGGCGAGCAGTTCGGGTCCAGCGACGCGATGGATCGCTCCGTCGACGCCGCCGCCGAGCAAGGTCGCGTTCGCCGCGTTGACGATGGCATCGATGGCGATCCGGGTGATATCGGCCTCGACGGCGTGCAGTCGGCCGGCCATCGGGCTAGAGGTAGTGCGTCCCCAGCCACCAGGCGACGCCGGCGATGAAAGCCGAGCAGGGGATGGTAAGAATCCACGCCCAAACGATGTCGCCAGCGACGCCCCAGCGCACCGCGTTGAATTTCCGGGCCGAGCCGACGCCGATGATCGAGCCGGTGATGGTGTGCGTGGTCGAGACCGGGATGCCGAAACCGGTGGCGATAAAGAGCATCGTCGCGCCGCTTGCCGAGGCGCAGAACCCGCCGACCGGCTTCAGCTTGGTGATGCGCATGCCCATGGTCTTGACGATGCGCCAGCCGCCGAAAAGCGTTCCGAGGCCCATCGCCGCCTGGCAGGCGAGCACCACCCAGAACGGCAGGGGATCGCTCGCGGCGGACAGGCCCGAGGCGATGAGCAGCATCCAGATGATGCCCATGGTCTTCTGAGCGTCGTTGCCGCCGTGGCCGAGGCTGTAGAGCGCCGCCGAGACGAACTGCAGGCGCTGGAACCAGCGGTCGACGCGGCGCGGCGTGGAGCGCGCAAAAATCCACGAGACCGCGATCATCAGCACTGTGGCAAGGACGAAGCCGGCGAGCGGCGAGACGACGATGGCGGCAGCGGTCTTCAAAAATCCGCTCGCCACGAGTTTGCTCGTGCCGCCCTTGGCGATGGCCGCGCCGGCCAGGCCGCCGATCAGTGCGTGCGAAGAGCTCGAGGGAATGCCGTAGTACCAGGTGATGAGATTCCAGGCGATCGCTCCGACCAGCGCGCCGAATACGACGTAGTGATCGACGATGCTGGGATCGATGATGCCTTTGCCGATCGTGGCGGCGACGGCGACTCCGAAAACCAGGAACGCGACGAAATTGAAGAACGCCGCCCAGACCACTGCCCAGCGCGGGCTCATGGCGCCGGTGGAGACGATGGTGGCGATGGAATTCGCTGCGTCGTGAAAGCCGTTGAAGAAGTCGAACGCCAGCGCAACCGCGATCAGGAACAGCACGATTTCGAAACTGATCGGCATCGGGGACGCGGATCAGGAGTTTTCGAGGACGATGCCTTCGATGATGTTGGCCACGTCCTCGCACTTGTCGGTGACCGTCTCCAGGTGCTCGTAGATCTCCTTCAGCTTGATGAGTTCGCGGGTGTCGGGCTCGGTGCGGAACAGCTTTGCCATCGCCGCGCGCAGTACCTTGTCGGCGTCGGTCTCGTAGCGGTCGATCTCGCCGCAAATCTTCAGGATCTGCTCCGCGTTGGCCATGTTGTCGAGCAGCTTCACTGCCGCACCCACCCTTTCGGTGCAGACGACGCAGATCTCGGCGAGGCGCTTGGCCTCGTCGGGGATGTGGTGGATGTCGTAGAGGAAGACACTTTGCGACACGTCCTCCATCAGGTCGAGGATGTCGTCCATGCGCGTGATGAGCTGATGGATCTCGTCGCGGTCGATCGGCGTGATGAAGGTCTGGTGCAGCAGCTGGATGGTCTGGTGGGTGACCGTGTCGGCCTTGTTTTCGAGGATCTTGATGTTACGGGCGCGGCTCTCGGTCTCTCGCATGTCGTCCATCATCGCCTTCAGCTCGACCGCGCCCTGGACGATCAGGGCGGCATGCTCGGAGAAAAACGTGAAGAACCGGCCTTCGTGCGGCATGAGGCGTGCGAACATGAAAACCTCGGGCGGAAGTGGGGTGGGAACGGGGCCGCGCGCATTGTAGCCGGGATTCCCGGGGCGGTCCCCTCGATTCGAAATCCGTGGCCTAGTGGTGGGCGCCGTGATGGTGCGCCTGAGGCGCGGCGCGCGGCACGACGGAGCCGAGCAGCATGCCTGCGATGGAGAAACCGAGGCCCACCAGCGTCGGGGGTACTGTGGCGTCCGCCGCGGTGAAGGCAGCGATCAGCCAAGCGACGAGTCCGAACGCCGCGGACAGGATCGCGCCGGTGTTGTTCGCCCTCTTCCAGAAGACTCCCGCGGCAAGCGGCACCAGTGCGGCCACCAGCGTCACGGTGTAGGCGTTCTGCACCATGTCGTACATCGTCTGCTTCGAGCGCAGCGCGAATACCAGGGCGGCGCATGTGAAGGACACCAGAACGACGCGAAGCGTGAGGAGGAACTGGCGGTCGCTCATGTTCGGATAGAGCGGACGGATAATGTTTTCCGTGCACAGCGAAGTCGGGGCGATGATCGCTCCGCTGGCCGTCGAAAGGATCGCCGACAGCAGCGCGCCGAAGAAGAGCACCTGTATCCACATGGGTGTGTGGCCGAGGATGAACGAGGGAAGGATGCGCTGCGTCTCGCGGGCATCCTCGGCCGACAGCAGCTGGCCGAGCGATGGATCGATGAGGAGCCCGGCGTAGACGATGTAGACGGGGACGAATACGAAGGCAAAATAAACGATCCCGCCGAGCAGGCTGCCGGCGATCGCGGTCCTCTCGTTCTTCGCCGAGGTGACGCGCTGGAAGATGTCCTGCTGCGGGATAGATCCGATCGCCAGCGTCAGGAACGCGGTGGTGAAGGCGAGCCATTCCTTGGTGCCGCCCTTGGGCCAGAACTCGAACTTTCCCGCCTTGGCGGCCGCGGCGATGATCTTGCCGGGACCGCCCGCCATATCGCCGACGAACCAGGCGATGACCCCGAGGCCGAGAATGATCATGACCGACTGGAACAGATCGGTCATCGCCACCGACCACATGCCGCCCCAGATGGTGTAGGCGAGGACGACAATGCCGCTTATGATGATGCCGGTCTCGAGCGGGATTGCGCCGTCGGTGAGCGTCGAGAAAACGAGGCCAAGGGCCGTCAATTGGGCTGCGGTCCAGCCGAGATAGGAGATGGCGATGATCACACTGGTGCAGAACTCCATGGTGCGGCCATAGCGCTTGCGATAGAAGTCGCCAATCGTGAGGAGGTCCATGCGGTAGAAGGCGCGCGCGAAGAGAAGCGCGACGATGACCAGGCACAGGGAGGAGCCGAAGGGATCGGCGATGATGCCGACCAGCCCGCTCTTGGAGAACTCGACCGAGACTGACAGCACGCTTTCGGCGCCGAACCAGGTGGCGAAGACCGTCGCCGTGTTCATGTACAGAGGCAGGCTGCGGCCGGCGACGACGTAGTCCTTCGAGTTCTTCACCCGCATCGCCGCCCCCAGGCCGATCGCGATCGTGACGAGCAGATAGAGGACAACGGATGCGATCAGCATGGCGGATGATTATAGCGTGGCCGGTTCGATGCCTTTCCCGAGTCTAGGCAAAGGCAAGGAGGAGCATTGCGGCAAGCGCGACCGCAAGCAGCGCAGCGCCGATGGCGATCAGCCGGTTGCGCTGCCGCTGCAGCGCAAGCAGGTCCCCGAGCAGGCGCTCCACACGCTCCAGCCTGTCGTCGGCAAGCGCGCGGTGCAGCAGCCGCGGCAGCTGCGGCAGCACCGTCGCCCAGACCGGTGCCTCGGTGCGGATCGAGCGCAGCAAGCCCTTGAGGCCCACCTGCTCCTTCATCCATTTTTCCAGGAACGGTTTTGCGGTAGTCCACAAATCGAGATCGGGGTCGAGCTGCCGCCCCAGGCCCTCGATGTTGAGCAGCGTCTTCTGCAGCATCACCAGCTGCGGCTGGATCTCGACGTTGAAGCGGCGCGAGGCCTGAAACAGCTGCAGCAGCGCCCGCCCGAAGGAGATCTGTTTGAGTGGCCGGTCGAACACCGGTTCGCACACGGCACGGATCGCGCTCTCGAATTCGTCGATGCGTGTGCCGGCTGGCACCCAGCCTGCCTCCAGATGCGCCTGAGCGACGCGGCGGTAATCGCGCCGGAAAAAAGCGAGAAAATTCTGGGCAAGGTACTGCTTGTCGGTGTCGCTCAGCGCACCCATGATGCCGAAGTCGAGCGCGACGTAGCGACCCTGCGGCGTGACGAGGATGTTGCCCGGGTGCATGTCGGCGTGGAAGAAGCCGTCGCGGAAAACCTGGGTGAAGAAGATCTCGACGCCGGCGCGCGCGAGCCGCGGGATGTCCACGCCCTGGCGGCGCAGCTCCTCGACCTGGCTGACCGGTGTGCCGTGCATCCGCTGCATGGTCATCACTGTGCTGGTGCACCAGTCCCAGTAGACCTCGGGAACGCTGAGCAGCGGCGAATCGGAAAAGTTGCGGCGCAGCTGGCTCGCGTTCGCGGCTTCGTGCATCAGGTCCAGTTCCTCGAAAACGTGACGCGAGAATTCAGCGACGACTTCGCGCGGCCGCAGGCGCTTGCCGTCGGCCCAGAAGCGCTCGATCAGGCCGGCGCCCGCGTCGAGCAGCGCGAGGTCCTCGACGATCACCGGCAGCATGCCTGGGCGCAGGATCTTCACCGCGGCATCGCCACCCCCTGGCAGCACGGCGAAATGCACCTGCGCGACTGAAGCGCTGGCGATGGGTTGCAACTCGAACGCGTCGAACACTTTCGCGATGGGCTTGCCGAAGGCGCGCTCGATCTCCGCGACAGCCAGCTCGCTTGGGAACGGCGGCACGCGATCCTGGAGCTTGGCGAGTTCGTCGGCCAGATCGGCGGGCAGCAGATCGCGGCGCGTGGACAGCACCTGGCCGAATTTCACGAAGATCGGGCCGAGTGTCTCGAGGGCGCGGCGCAGTCGCACCCCGCGCGGCTCGGAGAGCGCGCGAAAGAACAGCAGCGTCGTGAGCACGCGCGCCAAGCGGCTGCCCTGGGCGAGCGCGAACTCGTCCAGGCCGAAACGGGCGGCGATCCAGAGGATCTTGGCGAGACGCAGCAAAGCGGGAATGAGCGGAGGAAACGGCCAATTTACCAGAATTGGCGCGCGCGACGGGAGGTGACGCGGACGCTCAGCGCGCGGCGGCGAGTCGGTCGAGACGCTTTTCCATCTGGGCCACCTCGTCGCGCAGGGCGTCGACATCGCGGCAGAAATTCGCGACGTCAGTGGTGCGCGCGAGCAGCGGCTGCTCCTCGGTCCAGTACTCGGCGAGGTTCTCGGCGAGGCGCGTCGCCGCTTCGAGCTGCCACGCGGCGAACGTCCTGCCCTGGGTAACGAGGCGATGCGCCACGACATCGCCGACGAGCCGGGAGAGATCCTCCTCGGCGTCCCAGGCGAGATGGCGAAGGAGGTGCTGCACCGTGGCCGCGAGTTCGGCCGATCCCTCGATATGGATCTCTTTCAGCGCAGCTTCGTCGCGCAGCAGAAGCAGCGGCAGTGCTCCGGGCTTGAGCTTCACGGTGAGTGCGACCTCTGCCTGCGCAGGGGCCGGCTCGAGAAGGCCGCTTTTCGCGACACTCACGCGCAGATCCGGGAACGGAGGACAGCGGAATTCCGCGGAAGCTCCCGCGAACGCCTGTAGGCGCTGCGCCGCCCAGGGCTGCTGGCCGAGCAAGTGGTTCAACGCCGCGACTGCGCCGCGCTCGATCATGGGAGTGCCGCGCCGCGGGAGGTGCGAACGGCTTCAGTGCGCCTGCTGGATGCCGGCAACGAGCCAACCCGAGGAACCGTCCGCCGCCTTTTGCAGGTTCCAGATTTCCTCGAAGGGCGCCGCTGCGGCGAGCGCTTCCTCGCGAATCGACCCGCTGAAGCGCACGCTCGCCCAGTGCAGGCTGCCCTCGGTGACGAGTTCGAGCAACTCGGCGTTCAGGGTGATGACGTCGGTCTGCTGTGCGCCGGAGCGTTCGGCGACACCGCCCTTCAGCGCGTCGAACATCTCCGGCGTGGCGACCTCGCGAAGCACTTCCAGGTCGCCGCGATCGTTGGCTTCCTGCAGCCGCAGGAAATTGCGCTTGGCTTCGGCGAGGAAGCGCGGCGCATCGAAACCCGCTGGCACGTTCGGGACGGACTGGCCGCGGAAGTCCGGCTTCGCGTCCGCGTTGCCGGGAACCTGCGAGGGCGGCGGCGCGGCCACCGTCCCGTTGCCGAGTCCGGCGTACTGCAGCGGTTGCGTGCGCGCACGCTGGCTAGAAAGCAGGCGCACGAGGGCGAACACGGCAGCGCCCGCGAGCAGCGCCATCATGAGCGCGCCCGCCGTTCCTCCGAATCCGCCCTGAGCGAACAACCACCCGAGTCCGAGCCCTGCGGCGAGTCCCGCGAGCGGCGCGAGCCAGCGATTGCCGGCGGGCTGCGGCGCCGCTGCGGGCTGCTGTGTCGGAGGCGTGGCCTGCCTTGGCGGTGCGGTGAACTGACGCTGCGCGCCGAGGCTGCGCCCGCCGCCGAGCCGGACGGCCTGGGCTTCGTCGAGCAGCGCCAACGCGCCGAGACTCAGGGCAAGCAGAGAGATCAGGGTTCTTTTCACGGTGCAGCCTCCTCCTAGAATTTGAATCCCCGGTGCAGGGCAACGATCCCCGCGCTGAGGTTGAAGTATTCGACATTCTCGAACCCGGCGCGTTCCAGCAGGTGCTTGACACCTTCCTGGTCCGGATGCTTGCGGATCGACTCGGCGAGATAGCGGTAGGCGGCCGCGTCCCCGGCGATTCTCTCGCCCAGCCACGGCAGCACCTTGAACGAATACCAGTCGTAGGCTCGCGCGAGCGGACGCCAGATTCGCGAGAAATCGAGCACCAGGAGCCGCCCCCCGGGCCGCAGCACCCGCTGCATTTCGGAAAGCGCGCGGTCCTTGTGCGTCATGTTGCGCAGCCCGAAGGCGACGCTGACGCAATCGAAATAGTTCGACGGAAACGGCAGCCGCTCGGCGTCGCAGCGCACCGCCGGAAGCGCTCGTCCGCGATCGAGCAGGCGGTCGCGCCCGGCTTCCAGCATCGCGGCGTTGATATCGGTGAGCCAGACTTCCCCCGAAGATCCTGCGCGCCTGGAAAATTCCAGCGCCAGGTCCCCCGAGCCTCCGGCCACGTCGAGCACGCGCTGGCCTTCGCGCACGCCGCTCTGGGCCACGGTGAAGGCTTTCCAGAGCCGGTGCAGGCCGCCCGACATCACGTCGTTCATCAGGTCGTAGCGGCTCGCCACGGAAGAGAAGACACCGGCGACGCGCGCAGCCTTGGCAGTTTCGTCGATCCGCTGGTAGCCGAAGTCGGTCTGGGTCACGCAGGCATGCTAGCACGCCCGCGGTGTTTCATTGGCGCGCTAGGGCTCGCGTCGAGCCCCGGCGGCCTTGAGGCGCTCGAGATAGGCCTGCCACAGCTGGGCGCGGTTGCTGCCGAGATCGCGGAGATATTCCCAGGAGTAGATGCCGGTGGCGTGCCCGTCGGAGAATTTCGGCTGTACCGCGTAGCTGCCCACCGGCTCGAGAGCGACGATTTCTATTTCCATCTTTCCGGTCTGCAGCACCTCCTGCCCGGGACCGTGGCCGCGCACCTCAGCCGAAGGCGAATAGACGCGCAGCAACTCGAACGGAAGCTCGAAGCGGGTCCCGTCGGAGAATGCAACCTCGAGCACCCGCGACTTCTGGTGCAGGGTGATCTCGGTAGGAGTGGGTCGGTCGGCTGCTGCCATGACACGCCGCGATGGCAAGACGGCGAATCATACCCGTTCTGCCCGGTGCTGCTCCGCGGCGTTGCCGCCGCGGTGTTCGGCCGCGATCAGGCGCTGTTCGTTTGCACGCGCTCGTAGTCGAAGCCGCGCTCCAGCAGCGCCGTCAGCCTGACACGGGTGACGCGGCCGGCTTCGTGGATTTCGATCTCGCGTCCGTTCTGGTACCAGCCCGCGGGCAGCAGCAGCACCGAGGGCAGGCCCTGGCCCGGTGGCAGCAGCAGGGCTTCGGTCGGGGACTGCGTCTGCCGGTCGGTAGCCTGCACCGTGCAGGTCCGCGCAAAACCGGGTAGCGGCCGTGCGCAGATGCTGAGGCTGCGATCCGCACCCTCGGTGAGCGAGCGGACCTCGCATAGCACGAACTGCCTCGCCCCGCGGGGCCGCAGCGCGAGCAATTGCCGGAACGCGAGACTCGCACCGGGCTCCTTGCGGCGCAGGCGGAAGCCTGAGGCCGATTCCTCGAAGCGCTCCCAGTTTTCCAGGCCCGGCAGGTTGCTCTCCCAATTCGCGCCTGCGTCGAAGGCGCGCCGCAGCGTGGACAGTCGGTCGGCCTCTCCGTACGAATAGCCCGGGCGGTCCGCGGGCGTCGGGCGGGAATTCTCCCCGAGCGCCCGGTGGACCG
>JBGPTG010000046.1:0-15094 GCA_041490545.1 Gammaproteobacteria bacterium | reverse complement strand
GGGAAGCTGAAGCAGACTGGTTCACGGCGCTGAGATTCTACATCCGCTGCACGGCCTCGCGGCGGCGGACACGCCGGGGAACGGCAACATCCCCGCCCGACGCCCCTTCGGTGCGGGCGCGCTACAATCCGTCAGCCATGGATCACACGGCACCGGCCTACGAGCACGACTCCGCTTCGTTCGCGTGGCAGGCGACGAGCTTCGCCGATCCCTCCGACTACCTCGTGGAGCTGGACTCGCGCGACCGCGAGGAATTGCTCTCCAGCGTTGCCGCCATCGAAAAGGGTCGCCGGCTCACGCCGCTTTCCGCCCTGGGCAGGACCGATTTTCCCTTCCCGAGTCTGGCACGCAAGCTCGAGCGCGCGTATGCCGAAATCCGCTCGGGCCGGGGATTCGTCGTGCTGCGGGGCCTGCCCGTCGACACTCTGGACCTCGGGCAGTTTGCCGCCGCGGTGTGGGGCGTGGGACTGCGTTTTGGCGGCGCCTTGTCGCAGAATGCGCAGGGCGAGTTGCTCACCGAGGTGATCGACGCGACGGTCGAGGACGCGACCCCGCGCATGTACCGCAGCAACCTCGAGTTGCGCCCGCATTCGGACATCACCGCGATGATCTCGCTCGCGTGCTGGCAGAAGTCGCAATCGGGCGGCGCATCCATCATCGTCAGCGGCGTCACCGTGCACGATGCGATCCGCGCGCACGCGCCGCGACTGCTCGAACCGCTCTACCGCGGCTACTATTACCATCGTCTCGGCGAACAGGGCCCGGACGAGGAAGCGGCGACGCCGTACCGCGTCCCGGTGTTCGCGAAGTGCAATGGACAACTCAGCTGCCGCTACCAGAGATCGGGCCTCGCCGGCGGCCAACGCGAGCGGGGCGTGCCGCTGGAGCAGAGGGATATCGAGGCGCTGAACCTGTTCGACGAGGTCGCGGCGTCGCCCGAGAACCGTCTCGCGTTTTTCCTCGAGCGCGGCGACATGATCGTCATCAACAACTACACGGTGATGCACGCACGCACGCGATTCACCAATTTCCCCGAACCCGAACGCAAGCGGCGCCTGCTGCGCCTGTGGCTGGATGCGGACGGCTTTCGCGACGTACCTCGCGAGTTCAACCTGTTCGCGACGAACGGCGTGCCGAAACAGGAAGGCCGGCGCGCGAGCTTCGATTTCAAGAAGCTCTATCGCGACGATCCGGTGGCGACCGGCGGCGTGCCCGATCTCAAGGTGAGCGACGGTGACGCGGCACAGCGCCGCTAGGTCCCGCGCGGACCGCTCCATGCAAGACCTGTTGCGTCGGTTCGCCGGCGTCCTGCTCCTCGTCGCGCCGCTGGTCGCCACGGCGCAGGCGTATCCCGCCAAGACGGTGCGCATGATGGTGCCGTTTCCGCCGGGCGGCGCGACCGACATCATCGGCAGGCTGGTCGCGGCAAAGATGCAGGAGGTGTGGCGCCAGCCGGTGGTCATCGAGAACCGCGCGGGCGCGGGCACAGTGGTCGGCACCGACTACGTCGCGAAGTCCTCGCCCGACGGCCACACGCTGGGCTTCGTGGTCACGGCGTACGTGATCAATCCCAGCTTGCGCGCGGACCTGCCCTACGACACATTGAAAGACCTGAGCGGCGTCACCCAGGTTTCGGTGCAGCATCTCGTGATGGCGGCGCATCCTTCGCTCGAAGCGAACAGCATTGCCGAGCTGATCGCGCTCGCGAAAAAGAATCCGGGCAAGCTCGCCTACGCGACCCCGGGAAGCGGCACCGCGATGCATCTCTCTGTAGAGCTTCTCAAAACCACCGCCGGGATCGATCTCGTGCACGTTCCCTACAAGGGCGGCGCGCCTGCGCAGCAGGACGTCGTCTCGGGCCACGTCCCCATCCTCACGGACGTGCTCTACGCGGTCCAGCCTCTGATCCAGTCCGGCAGGATCAAGGTGCTCGCGCTGCTTTCCCCGCAACGGGCGCCGGAATTCCCGGAATACCCGGTGGTCGCCGAAGCGGTTCCGGGAGTGAGCGCGCTTTCCCTCGTCGGGATCGTGGGGCCCGCGGCCATGCCGCGGAATCTGGTGCACAGGATCAGCGCCGACATCGCGCGCGCCGTGAAATCCTCCGACCTGACCGAACGCATGAAGCAGCAGGGCATGGTACCGGTCGGCTCGACGCCCGAGGAGTTCGACGCGCTGATCCGCGGCGAGATCGAGAAATGGGCGAAGGTGGTGAAGGTTTCCGGCGCGAAGGCGGACTGACCGCTACTGCTTGATCAGCCCGATGCGGCGCAGGATCTCGGTGTGCAGTTTGTATTCCCTCCACAGGTCGGTGCGCAGCCTGTCCCCGGGGCGATAGTCCACGTCCACTCCGCGCGCGGTCATCGTGGCGGCGAACGCGGGATCGTCGATCACAGCCTTGGCCGCGTCGTGAATGTGCTTGAGCGTCGCCGCCGGCGTGCCTTTCGGCGCGACCAGCAGATACCACACGCCGTTGGCGACGTCCCAGCCCGCCTCTTTCGCCGTCGGCGTGTCGGGGAATGCGGCATGGCGCGACGGCTGGAATATCACGAGGGCGCGCATGCGCTTGCCGTCCACCATCGGCTTCGCCTCGCCGGGCTGGGCGACCACCGCCTCGATGTGTCCGCCGAGCAGCGCCGGAGAGGACTGGCCCCAGCCGGCGTAGGGCACGTGCGTGAGCTTCACCCCGGTGCGGAACATGAACTCCTCGAGATTGAGGTGGCTGGAGGTACCTTCGCCCGGCGTGCCCACGCGCAGCTTGCCCGGACTCGTCTTGCCTTCGCCGACGAACTCCTGGATGGTCTTCCACGGCGCATCCGACCTCACCACCAGCAGCGGGTAATACGCGACCAGATTGATCACCGGCTCGTAATCGTCGGGGGTCTTGTAGCTCAGGTCGTGATTGAGCTGCGGGCCGATCACCAGCGACGAGAGCGGCGTGAGCACGATGGTGTAGCCGTCGGGCTTTGCCTGCACCACTTCCGACACCGCCACTGCACCGCCCGCGCCGGGTTTGTTGACGACGACGACACCCTTCGGATATTTCGGTTTCATGCCTTCGGCGACGACGCGCGAAACCACGTCCACGAGACCGCCCGCGGGGAAACCCGCGACCACGGTGAGCGGGCGATCGGGGTACTGCGCGGCCGCCGGAACCGCGCAGGCGAGTGCAAGAAAAGCCGTCGAGAGGATGCGGATCATGTGGTCTCCTTGTCCGTTGGCAGATCGTCCGTTCATATGCGCGACTCCTGGTAGTCGAGGTCTTCCTCGAGACGGTGCAGCACCTCGTCGCTGATCTGATTGTCGCGCCAGACGCGGATCAGCTCCTGGCGCTCGGCCCTGACCGCGACCTGGCGCAGGCGCCTGGCGTTGTCGGTGCCGGGGTAGCTGAACACCAGGCCATTGGGAACCGAGAGCGTGATCTTCTCGGCGAATTCGGCGCGGATACGCTCGGCGAGAGCGTCCGGGATGCCCTCCTTATCGGCGAGCGCATCGATCGCCGCGATGGCCGCCTTGCCGAGCGCCATCTTGGCGCGCTGGCTCTCTTCCTGCAGGCTCCAGTCGGTCCCCAACCTCAGGCTCCGGATGAGCGGCTTGAGCGTCAGGCCCTGCAACACCAGGGTCACGGCGATCACGACGAAGGTGAGGAAGATGATCAGGTCGCGCTCGGGGAAGGCGCTGCCGTCCTCGAGCACCGCGGGCAAGCCGAGCGCGGCCGCGAGCGACACGATGCCGCGCATGCCGCACCAGCTCATGATGAAGACCTCGCCCGGCAGCGGCGGCTCGACGCGTTCGCCGCGTCCGGCACGCCACATGAGCGGCAGATAGGTCGCGGGATACACCCACGCGAAGCGCACGCCGATGGCGACGACGCTCACCAGCGTGCCGTAGAGGAAGATCTGCGCCATCGAGTAGCCGGTGAGCCTGGCGGCGATGCCCGAAAGCTGCATGCCGATGAGGATGAAGATCAGGCTGTTCAGCAGGAAGACGAGGAGGTTCCAAACCGAGCGCGCGATGATGCGCATTTCCGCCGAGACGATCTCGGGCGAGTAGCGCCCGCGCACCAGGCCTGCCGCCACCACCGCGAGCACGCCGGACGCGTGCGCGGATTCCGCCGTGATATAGGCGACGTAGGGCACGGCGAGCGTGAAGAGCACTTCGATGAAAGCATCGCCGAGGTAGCGGTGAATGAAAACGAACAGCCGCCCCATGACGAAGCCGATTACCACGCCGCCGACGCTGACCTGCACGAATTCCAGGCTCGCCTGCCACAGCGAGAACGCGCCGGTGAGGACGGTGGCCACGGCGAATTTGTAGATCACCAGGCCGGAAGCGTCGTTGACCAGGCTTTCTCCCTCGAGGATCTTCACGACGCGCCGCGGAATGTTGAGCCGAGACAGGATCGCGGTCGCCGCCACGGCATCCGGGGGAGACACGATGGCACCGAGCGCGAACGCGGCGGCCCAGGGCAGGTCGGCGATGAAGAACTTAAAGGTGGCGCCCACCGCCAGGGTGGTGACGATCACCAGGCCGATGGCGAGCAGGCTGATCGGCCGGATATTCGCCTTGAAATCGCGCCACGAAGTCAGCAGTGCCGCCTGGTAGAGAATCGGCGGCAGGACCAGTACCAGCAGGAACTGCGGGTCGAACTGCAGCTGGGGCAGCCGCGGCACGAAACCCAGCGCCCCGCCGCCGATCACCAGCGCGATCGGATAGGGGAACTTGAAGTGCCGGGCAACCCAGCCGAGCGCCACCGCGCACAGCATCAGGAACACGATCACCTGCAGCAGCGCCATCGCGCTCCCCCTCGACCGAAGCGCCATTTAATCACGCCGCGAGGATGCACACCATGCCGAGGGCATGGCCGGCGCCATTTCCGCAGGCGGCCGGTCTCGATGCGCCGCACTCGCGGCGTTTGACCGCGCTGCAGTTCGCTTGTAGCCTACGTCCCATGAATTTTCTGCACCGCCTCGCCGCGATCGCGGTGCTGCCGCGGCTCAAGATATCCGGGATCGGCCTCGCCGCACTCGCGGTCGCGCTGGCCATCGGATATTGGGGATACCGCAGCTACGCGAAGAGCCAGCTGCAAAGAGCCGTGGTCGAGCTGGTCAGGGATTCGAGCGAGCGATTGCAGGCGGCGTTTTCCATCGAAACGGCGGCCCCTGGGGCGGACAACCCGCAGACGGTGGCGACACTCGACAACCTCGCCCAGGAGGTGGACAAGCACGTCATCGAACTGAGCCGCATGAGCGCCTCCCCCAACCGCCCGCTGGTCGACGCTGCGGAGGAATATCTGCTCACTGCGAGGCAGATCCTGCGCAATCAGGCGGCGAGCCATCGCTACGCATTGCAAGTCGCAGCGAGCGACCGCGCGCTCAGGGACCACATGCGCAGCTCGAACCGGCGCTCCGGCGCGTGGATACAGGAAGCGTTGCGCGCCAAGGAGCGGCTGGAGAAGGACTACTTCGATTACCGGCTCTCGGCCGAAGCGCTCAACCGGTTGCTCGACTCGTACCCGGAGACGCGCAAGCGGCTGGCGCAGCACGTCGTCACCACGTCGCTGACCGACGAGACCTCGGCGCGAAACGCGCGCCGGCGCGCCGCCGAAAATCTCAAACGCGTTGCAGGCGAGGTCGAGCGCGCCAGGCAGCTCGCCGCCGTGCGCTGATAGCAGGACAGGAGCGAAAATGAACTCATCCGGAAAAGTCGCGATCGTCACTGGCGCCGGCAGCGGCATCGGCCGCTCGGTCGCCCTCGCCTTCCTGAAAGACGGCTACCGCGTCACACTCGCCGGACGGCGCAAGGAACGTCTCGATCAGACCGCGAAGGATTCGGGCGCGGGTGAACGAGCGCTGGTCGTACAGACCGATGTCACCGACGCGAAATCGATCCAGGCGCTCTTCGCGAAGACAAAGGAAAAGTTCGGGCGCCTGGACGTGCTCTTCAACAACGCCGGCATCGGCACGCCCGGAAGCATCATGCTCGAGGATCTCACGCTCGAGCAGTGGCAGGCGGTGGTGAACACCAACCTCACCGGCATGTTCCTGTGCACCCAGGAGGCGTTCAGGATCATGAAGAGCCAGACGCCGCGCGGCGGGCGCATCATCAACAACGGCTCGATCTCGGCGCACGCGCCGCGGCCGAACTCCGCGCCCTACACCTCCACCAAGCACGCAGTTACCGGACTCACCAAGTCGAGCGCGCTCGATGGCAGGAAGTACGATATCGCCTGCGGCCAGATCGACATCGGCAACGCGCGCACCGATCTCGCCGCACGCATGGCCAACGGCGTCCCGCAGGCCAACGGGCAGATCGCCATCGAACCCCTGATGGACGTGGACCAGGTCGGCGCGGCGGTGCTGCACATGGCCAGCCTGCCGCTCGACACGAACGTGCAGTTCATGACCATCATGGCGACGAAGATGCCGTTCGTCGGTCGCGGCTAAAGAGGAGGAAGCATGGAACACCCTGCGAACACCACACGACGCGAATTTCTCGGCGGCATGGCTGCTCTCGGCACGGCCGGCCTCGCCGGATGTTCGGGACTCCCCTTCGGCCGCGGCGACGGACTCCTCGGGCGCGGCGAATTCGTCATCCGCAACGCCTATGTGATGACCATGGACGCCGCCGGCGATCTGCCGGACGCCGACGTGCACGTGAGGAACGGCGAGATCGTAGGAGTGGGACGCAACCTCCAGGCGGGCGGCGCGTCCGTCATCGACGGCCGCGGCATGATCGTGCTGCCCGGCCTGATCGAGACGCACTGGCACATGTGGAACGCGCTCCTGCGCAGCATGTCGGGAGACAAGCGCGAGCACGGCTACTTCCCCACCGCGCTCGCTCTGGGCAAGGCGTATCTGCCCGATGACATGTACCAGGGCACGCGGCTCGGCGCCGCCGAGGCGATCCATTCCGGCATCACTACCGTGCACGACTGGTGCCACAACATCCGCACACCGGAATATGCCGCTTCCAATCTGCGCGCGCTGCGCGAATCCGGAATCCGCGCACGCTTTTCCTACGGCGCCGCGCAGGGTCAGCCCGGAGACCAGCCGATCGATCTCGCCGACCTCGCGCGCCTGCAGCGCGACTGGAAGACGCAGTCGAGCGACGGGCTGATCGCGCTCGGGCTCGCCTGGCGCGGACCGAGCACCGGCGCGACCGGGAGCGTCGCGGCCGCCGCGTACCGGAAAGATTTCGATGCCGCGCGCGCGCTCGGCATCCCGATCTCGGTGCACGCAAACAACCGCGCCACGGGAACCATCGCGCAGCTCGCCCGCGACGGGTTTCTCGGCAAGGACGTGCAGGTCATCCACGCGACCTGGGTCACCCCGGAGGAAATCGCCGCGCTCGCCGGCTCGGGGGCCTCGGTGAGCCTGTCTCCGTACACGGAGCTGCGCATCGGCTTCGGTTTTCCGCAGACGGGGGAGTTTCTCGCGGCGCGCATCCCGGTCGGCCTGTCGGTGGACACGACCGCGCTCTCGGGGAACGCCGACATGTTCGCCATCATGAAGGCGATACAGAACATCGAGAACGCCCGCGCCAAGGACGAGTTCAAGCTGCCGGCGCGCCGCGTGCTGGAGCTGGCAACGATCGAGGGAGCACGCTCGCTCGGCCTGAACGACCGCGTCGGTTCGCTGAAACCCGGCAAGCGCGCCGACCTGATCATGGTGAACACGCGCGACGTCAACCTCGCCGTGTTCAGCGAGCCCGCGCACATGCTCGTCGAGGCGGCGCAACCCGCGAACGTCGACACCGTGATCGTCGACGGGCGCATCCTCAAGCGCCGCGGCAAGCTGACCGCGATCGACACCGAACAGATCGCAAGCGAGGCCTCCGCGGCGCTCACGGCCGTGCGCAAGCGCGCCGGCTGGTGGTAAAGTTCGTCCCTCTCCCTGAAGCATCTTCCGTCCGGCCGCGTGTAACGCGGCGCAAGTTTTGAGACAATTGCGGGCGTGCCACGCGTCCTCCTTCCATGACTGAAAAAACCATCCGGCGCGAAGATGCGCGCCTCCTCACCGGCGGCGGCCGTTATACCGCCGACTGGAATCTGCCCGGACAGCTCTACGCCTGTTTCCTGCGCTCGGACCGCGCACATGCCGAAATCGTCTCGATCGATACGAAATCCGCGCTCGCACGGCCGGGCGTCAAGCTCATCCTTTCCGGGGCGGACTACGCCGCGAGCGGATGGAAATCCCTTCCAGGCGGCGTGCCCTATGAAGGCGTCGGCGGCCAGAAGCAGAGGAAGCCATTCTGGCCGGCGCTGGCACAGAACAAGGTCCACTACGTCGGCCAGCCGGTCGCGATGGTCGTCGCCGAGAGCGCGGCGCTCGCGCAGGATGCGAGCGAGGAGATCGTGCTCGACTATCGCGACCTCCCCGCGGTCGTCGGCGCGGAGGCGGCGACGCGCGCCGGCGCACCGCAGCTCCATGCGGACGTTCCCGGCAATCTCGGCTTCGAGTACGAGTCGGGCGATCGCGCCGCGGTCGAGGCCGCCTTCGCCGCGGCGGCGCTGAAATCGCGCCTCACACTGAAGAGCCAGCGCCTGGTCGGCAATCCGATCGAGCCGCGTGCGTTTCTGGCGGATTTCGACGCGGCGAGCGGCGTCTACACCGTGTATTCGCCCAGTCAGGGCGTCAACGGCATGCGCGGCTTCCTCGCCGCAGGCACCGGCCTTCCGGGGGAAAAGATCCGCGTCGTCACGCAGGACGTGGGCGGCAGTTTCGGGATTCGAAGCTACTCCTACGCCGAGCATGTTGCAGTGATGCTTGCCTCGCAAAGACTGCAGCGGCCGGTGAAATGGGTGGCAACCCGGTCCGAGGTTTTCCTCTCCGACAACCACGGACGCGGCCTGACGCTTGCCGGGGAGCTCGCCCTCGACCGCGACGGCCGGTTCCTCGCACTGCGTTTCGACGACACGGCCGACATCGGCGCATACGCGACCCCGTTCGGAGCGCAGATCGGCACGCGCAACATCACCGTCACCATGGGCGGTGTCTACCGCATCCCGGCGCTTTACGCGCACACGCGCATCGTGCATTCGAACGCTGTGCCGGTATCGGCGTATCGCGGCGCGGGGCGGCCCGACATCGCCTACGCGATCGAGCGTCTCGTGGATCATGCCGCGGCCGAGCACGGCTTCGATAGGATCGAGCTGCGCCGCAGGAACTTCATTCCGCCGGAGGCGATGCCCTACAAGACCGCCAACGGCACGACCTACGATTGCGGCGAGTTCGAGAAGGTCATGGACAAATGCCTGCAGCTCGCCGACTGGAAGGCCTTTGCGGGACGCCGCGAGCGGTCGAAACGCGACGGAAAACTGCGCGGCATCGGCATCGCAACGTTTCTCGAAATCAGCGCGCCCGGCGTCGCGCCCAAGGACCAGGCGTTCGCGCGCTTCGACAAGGCCGGCGACCTGCACCTGTATACAGTGTCGCAGACCACGGGCCAGGGCCACGAGACGGCGTTCGTTCGCATCCTCGGCGAAGGCTTGGGCCTCTCCGGCGCGGAGCTTGCGCGTATCCGCGTCCACGAGGGCGACCCGGACCTGAAAGTGGTGGGTAACGGCACCGGCGGATCTCGGTCGCTGTACGGCGCGGGCAGCGCCGTGAAGCTTCTCGGTCCGAAACTCCTTGAGACGGCGAAACCTGGCGCGGCCAAGCAGCTCGGCGTGGACGCGGCCCTGGTCGAGTACCGAGGCGGAGCGTTTCACGCCGCAGGCAAGCGCATCGGCTTTTTCGAGCTTGCTAAGGCCCTCGCGGGCACCACACCTCATCCGATGGACTGCGTCGCCGAAGGCACGTTCGGCGCGACGTTTCCGAACGGCTGTCACGTCGCCGAGGTCGAGATCGATCCGGAGACCGGTGTCGTCGAGATTCCCCGGTACGCGACCGTGGACGACGTCGGCAACGCGGTCGATCACACCAGCGTCGAGGGACAGGTGCACGGCGGGGTGCTGCAGGGCGTGGGGCAGGTCCTCGCCGAGCACGCGATATACGACAGCGAAACCGGCCAGCTCTTAGCGGGAAGCTTCATGGACTACCCGATGCCGCGCGCCGACTGGATGTCGTCGATTGTCTGCGACGAGCACCCGGTGCCGACCAAAGCCAACGCGCTCGGCGCCAAAGGCGTGGGCGAATCCGGCACCTCGGGGGCGCTGGGCGCAACCATGAACGCGATCCTCGACGCGGTGCGGCCCGCGGGCATCGCCGACCTCGACATGCCGGTGACGCCCGACGTTCTCTGGCGCGCGCTGCGCAAGGCGCAGAACTAACGCTTCCGGAACTACCGCAAGGCGAGCAACACGATGCCGGCGAGCACCATGGCGGCGCCGGCGGCGGTGCGCAATGTGAGGCCCTCGCGGTTCCTGAACACGAACACGCTCACCGGAAACACCACCAGCGGCGAGGTGAAGGTGATCAGCGTGGCGATCGCGATCTCGATGTAACCCATGGCGTAGGTGGTGAACATCGAGCCGCAGGCGGTCGCAATCCCGCTCGCGGCGAAGAGCACAACTCCCCGGCGGTCGCTTGCGCGCAGTTCGGAAAAACTCTTCGACCAGTTGCGCATGCTCGCGAGCTGGCACAACAACGCTGCCGCCGTGCCCACCAGCGAGCCGAAGATCGCCTCGTTCCAGGTACGCATCGCCAGACCGCGGATCGCGTTGCCGGTGCCAAAACCGACGATCAGCAGTAATCCAAGGATTGCGCCGCGGCGCAGCGCCTCACGGCTCGGGACATGCGCGCCGCCTGCGCCCGCCGGCATCTGCGTGGTCCACAACCCGGCGATCACTAACGCCACGAGACCCAGTTCGTAAACACCAAGGTGTTCTCCGACGAGAAACCACGCAACCACCAGAGTGAACACCGGCGATGAGGAATGAAGGATGCTCGCCCGCGCCGGTCCGAGCGTGCGGATGGTATCGAGCAGCATGCGCCGCCCGAGGAAGATGCCGACCACCCCCGACAGCACGAACCAGCCCGCGCCCTTCCACTGGAACACGAACGGCGTTGCGCGCAGCAGCTGTTCGGCCGCGAACACCGCCGCCGTAAACACCACGTTCACCCCGAGCAGCACGACGAAACCCGGCTCGAGGGGCATCCGCGTCATCGCGGCGCGCGCGATGAAGATGTTGGTGGCGAAGCACACCATCGCGGCGAGGGCGAGCGTGATACCCATTTAGGATGATTCAGACATTGCGGATTCGGGCGGGATCCGCCCCTGCGGTGACGCCTTGAAGCGGCCGACGGACAAGGTGATCCCGGGTGGACGCATTACGAATAGTGGACTTCGGCCTTTTGGGAAGCACGTAAGGTTCAAGCCAAGCGCGACGCCGCAGGCGTTCGCGGTTGAGCGAAGGGTTAGGCGGCCGTGCGCTAACCACGAATTGGGCGAATGGCATAGACCTTGGTTTTGACGCGCTTCTCCCGCTGGGTGGCAGGCGATGCGGAGAAAGCTAGAGAGCCTTTGCTGTGGAAAACCATTCCCCCGATGTCAAATGATTCCGGCGCGGTGAACCGCAGGTGCAAGGCGACAGTTACCGACGCAGCGCGTCCAATGAACTCAAAACCATCGGCAGAGCTCAACATGGGACCCGAGACTTTGCCGACCAAAGAACACGACACCTCCCCTGAGGCGCCGTGAGTCGTGACTGTGGCGAAGGGGATGGTGAAGGTGAATGGAACCGGAACGGTAGTGCCCGCGCGCAGGAAGGTGCCATCGAAGTAGACCGCAGCGTCGCTACGCAATAGCGCGATAGTGGCGTCGAACTCATTGCCGGCAAGCGGCAAGGCTGCCGTTTGAAAGGTACCCGCATAGTCCCGACGGGTACTACCCACGCGATCGATTAACGAACTGATCTCCATTGAAGACGCCTAGACAGAATGGCTTAACGTGCTTGGTCAGCCGCGCGGCTTCATGCGCCTCGGCTGCACCAAGGGGTTAGGTGCCGCTTTCAACGTATTCGACATTGGCAATCCAGTTGCGCTTCCTTCGTGCGAGGCGACTGTCCTCCCCTTCGCCATCGAAGCTTGCTGGCGCACGACGAAGGAGCGATTGATCAACACCTTCGAACGCGTTGACGCTGACTACCGCGTAAAGACGGTCGTCGATCCGGCTGGTGACGACGGGCACTATGCCGCACCGGGCGCAGATGAGGAACTCGGCGGTTCGGGTGCCGAACGCGTACTTGGATACGAGCGAGGGATCTTTGACCACTACCCCCAGAGCGCCGCTTGGATTTGAGGTCCACACGCCACCGTGTTTGATGCAAAAGGAGCAGGTGCAAGCGCGGGCCGGAATTTCGACGGGATCAGGCTCCCAGGTGAGGGAGAAGGAGATGTTCCCGCAGTGGCACTTACCGTGGATCAACATGTGATGTCCGTTATTGCGGCATCTAAACGTTCGCATTCAGCCGCGCGTTTTGCGTCGGCTGCAATGCGTGGTTAGGCCTAGTGAGCTCTTCGAGCTAGGAAAGCTCAATCGAGTCTCCCAGTCCAGCGTACATGTACTTATCTCCGAATGTTTCGCTCAGCGCGAAGAATCCGGGTTCTCCGGTGCAGTGTCCGGGCGCGATTTGCTCCACGCGCCATTCATCGCGCAAGGCCTTTGCGATGCGCCGGACTTCCGGTTCCTTTGTCAGAACGAGATGAAGGCCGCCAAAAATGCAGTGCACGCGGTCCTGGATCGCGCGCGAAGCGGCGAGGATGTTTTCGATGCCTGGGTGAGAACAGCCGGTGATCAGGACCAACCCGCGGGGCGTCCGTAGCGCCAGAGAGAGCTCCCGCATCTCGCGGGTACCCGGCACGTCTGATACGACAGAGACGAGCCATACATCGGCGGCGACCTCAGTAGTCTCCTTGATCCAGACAAATTTCGCCTCTGGCCACGGTGTCCCATGGCGAATGGCCTCCGGCGGCTTGCCATCGTAGTACTGCATATACGGGGGCAGCGAATGGCAGCGCGGATAGAAGATGCCAGGGAGACTGGAACCGAAAACCCCGTACGTCTCGTCGGGCGTATAAACCCTCACGCCGGGATTAAGTTTGAGCAGATGGTTGAGCCCGCTTGTGTGGTCACCATGCCGATGGGAAATCGCCGCAAAGTCGAGCTGCCGCAAATCGACGCCGAGCGCTTCCGTGTTTTTGGCAAACGTTCGCGCATTGTTGCCGGTATCAAACAAGATGCGTCTTCCCCCGAACTCGACCAGTGCCGCAAAGCCCCAGTCCTTCGTTAACTCGGATTGCTTCCCGAATGAGTCATGAAGAATGGTTATGCGATCGCGGGACATGTCCGAGGCCTAACGTTCAATCATCTTCCGAAAAACGTTCTAATCTCGCGCCCCAGTTTACGCTTGTCGGAAATGGCCCGCAAAATCAGGACTGTCTGAATGCCGCTCAAGATTTCAGTCCTTGATAGATTGCGCGCAGAAGGTCAAGTGTCCGATTTCTCCAGAGGTGAAACCCCGCACCAGCGTCCCGCCTGGGGCGGGTGCACGCAGCGATCCGGCGGCGAGTCGTTCTAAAAAAGCGCCCGCCTCACCCCCCCGGCTTCGCCCTCTTCAACCGCCGCCGATCCAGCCACCACGCGAGCAGTGGCAGCACGGCGAATCCTCCCGGGAGCAGCAGGAGCGCGACGTAGGGACCCATTCCCGACAGGCGTTTCAAATGCCCGACGAGCTCGCGCTTCTCCTCGCGCGTCCAGCGCTCGCCGTTGCGCGGCTTCATCAGGAGCGGCATGATTTTTTGCGTGCGCGTGAGTTCCTCTCCGAGGAACTTCCTCTCCCGCTCCATCATGCCGAGGAAACGCCGTATGGGCATCCGATAATCTCTCCCGCGCCGCGAGCGGCCTAGCGCTTCCAGAATTCCCGCGTCGCGATCCTCGCGCCTTCGGCCATCGCCGCGAGCTTTGCCCACACCACGTCCGGATCGACCGCGGCCTGGCCCACCCAGGTGCCGTAGCCACAGTCGCTGCCGGCGATGACGTTCTCGCGGCCGACCAACTTCGCGTAACGGCCGATGCGCTGCGCGATCAGCTCGGGGTGCTCGATGAAATTGGTCTTCGATTCGAGCACGCCGGGAATCAGCACCTTCCCTTCGGGAAGCTTCACCGTCTCAAAAACTTTCCATTCGTGAGCGTGCCGCGGATTGGCGGCCTCGAAGGAGATCGCACTCGGGCGCGCCGTGAAAACGACGTCGATGATATCGGCGAGCGGAACGTCGCAATGGTGCGGTCCCTCGTAGTTCCCCCAGCACAGATGCATGCGCAGCTGCTCGGGCGGGATGTTGGCGAGCGCGTGGTTGAGCGCTTCGATGTGCAGGCGCGCCTTCTTGCGGAACTCCTCGACCGAAAGATTCGCGTACTGGATGTGCCGGCCCATGGCGAGGTCGGGGCAATCGATTTGCAGGATGACGCCCGCCTTGGCCACGGTTTCGTATTCGTGGCGCATCGCCTCGGCGATGGCCATGAGGTAGGCCTCCTGGCTCGGGTAGTGATCGTTGCGGAAAAAAAGTCCGATCACGCCGGGCGATGCGGCGCTCATGAACGTCTCCTGCGTCTTCACCTTCCCGGCCGCCGCCTTGAGGTTGTCGACGTCATCGCGCACGGCTTGGGGGTCACGCACGCTGATGGGGGCATTGCAACCCGGGGTCTTGCGGCGCGAGCGCCCGGGATCGCCGAAGACCTTCTTCGCGAGATTCGGAAACTCCACCAGATCCTGGTAGACGAACGTGTTGCCGGTGCCGCCGAATCCGTTCAGCCTGTCCTTGACGTAGGTCGCGTAGCTCGGCTTGGACATCTCGCCGTCGTTGACGATGTCCACGCCGGCGCCCGCCTGGTGGTGAACCACTTCCTCGACCGCGGAACGGATGCGCGCGGCGAGCGCCGCGACCTCCACCGGCACGCCCTCTTCCCTCGCGTACATCATGCGGACCAGATCCTCCGGCCGCGGCAGGCTTCCGGTGTGCGTGGTGAGGAAACGCTCGCTGCTGCGTTTCATGCGACCGCGTCGAGGAAAGCAGGCGGCCGCCGCGCGCCGCCTACTTCGATGCTCCGGGCTTGCCGGATCCACCCGGCCGCTGCCACTGGTCCTGGCTCTTTC
>JBGPTG010000045.1:0-15211 GCA_041490545.1 Gammaproteobacteria bacterium | reverse complement strand
GCCATGAATCTGCAGTGGATGGCGGAAATCGAACGGATTCCCGACGCGACACCCGGGGAGCGCGAGTGTCTGGACGAGTTGCGACGGCACATTGCCGCGGCAAGCCGCCACGCCCGGGAGCGGATGGCGGCGATCGAACGCCTGGCGCTCCTGCTGAGCGAACTGGCCGTAATGGACTATGACTTCCTGTACGACAAGGCGCGCCACCTGCTCGCCATCGGCTACAACGTCAGCGAGCGCCGCCAGGACTCGAGTTACTACGACATGCTGGCCTCCGAAGCCAGATTGTCCAGTTTCGTGGCGATCGCGCTGGGACAACTGCCGCAGGCGAGCTGGTTTGCCCTGGGGCGCCTGATCACGACCAGCGGTGGCGAACCGATTCTGCTGTCGTGGAGCGGTTCGATGTTCGAGTACCTGATGCCGCTGCTGGTGATGCCGACGTATGAAAATACGCTGCTCGACCGGACCTGTCAGGCGGCAGTGAGGCGGCAGATCGCCTACGGGACGCAGCGTGGCGTAGCGTGGGGCATATCGGAATCCGGCTACAACATGGTCGATGTCCGTCTCAACTACCAGTACCGCGCATTCGGCGTGCCCGGCCTGGGGCTCAAACGCGGACTGTCGGAGGATCTGGTCGTTGCGCCGTATGCCTCGGCGCTCGCGCTGATGGTCGCGCCCGAGGAGGCGTGCCTGAATCTGCAGCGGCTCGCAGCCGAAGGGCTGGAAGGCAAGTACGGCTTTTACGAAGCGATCGACTACACGCCCTCGCGCCTGCCACGCGGGCAATCGAGCGTCGTGGTGCGGTCGTTCATGACGCACCACCAGGGCATGAACTTTCTCTCCCTGGCCTATTTGCTTCTGGACCGTCCGATGCAGAAGCGATTCGAGTCGGATCCGCGGTTCCAGGCGACCACGTTGCTGCTTCAGGAGCGGGTGCCCAAGACCGGAGGGTTCCAGTTGCATACCGCCGAGTTCTTCTCCGTTCGCGCGAGTGCCGACGATCTGGAAATGCCGGTGCGCGTACTCGGCAGCCCCGACACGCCGATACCGGAAGTGCAGTTGCTGTCGAACGGCAGATACCACGTGATGGTCACGAACGCGGGCGGCGGCTACAGCCGCTGGAAAGACCTCGCAGTTACCCGCTGGCGCGAAGACACGACCTGCGACAACTGGGGCACGTTCTGTTATCTCCGCGACGTGACGAGCGGGGTGTTCTGGTCGAATACCCACCAGCCGACGCTCAAACGGGCGGACACCTATGAAGCGATCTTCTCGGAAGGACGGGCGGAATTTCGCCGCCGCGACCTCGACTACGACACGCATACCGAGATCGTCGTTTCGCCGGAAGACGACATCGAGCTGCGCCGCGTGCACATCACCAACCGCGCGCGGACGCGCCGCACGATCGACGTCACGAGTTACGCTGAAGTGGTTCTCGCTGTGCCTGCCGCGGATGCATTGCATCCGGCGTTCAGCAATCTTTTCGTCCAGACCGAGATCGTACGGGAGCGGCAGGCGATCCTCTGTACGCGCCGGCCCCGCTCGCTCGCCGAGCAGGCGCCGTGGATGTTCCACCTGATGGCCGTGCGCGGGACGGGGGCCGGAGAGATTTCGTACGAAACAGACCGCATGCGCTTCATCGGCCGCGGGCGCACCGTTGCCGCGCCGCAGGCGATGGGCGATTCCGCGGCACTCTCGGGGAGCGCAGGCTCAGTGCTGGATCCGATAATCGCGATCCGGCATCGAATCACCCTCGAGCCGGAACAAGCGGCAACGATAGACATGGTCTCCGGCGTCGGCACCACCCGCGACGCAGCCTTGAGCCTGGCCGGGAAATACCAGGACCGGCATCTTGCCGATCGGGTCTTCGAGCTGGCGTGGACCCATAGCCAGGTGGTGCTGCGGCAGATCAATGCCACCGAGGCTGACGCCCAGCTTTATGGACATCTTGCGGGTTCCGTTGTCTACGCCAATGCCAGTCTGCGTGCGGACGCAGGCGTTCTCGGCAAGAATCGTCGCGGACAATCCGGCCTGTGGGGCTATGCCATTTCCGGCGATTTGCCGATCGTGCTGCTGCAGATTGGCGACATGGTGAATATCGATCTGGTGCGCCAACTCGTGCAGGCCCACGCCTACTGGCGCCTGAAGGGGCTCAGCGTGGACCTGGTGATCTGGAATGAAGATCACGCCGGTTACCGGCAGCTGCTGCAGGAACAGATCATGGGGCTGATCGCCGCTGGCGTCGAAGCCCACGTGATGGACAGGCCCGGCGGAATCTTCGTGCGGCGGGCGGAACAGATATCGGATGAAGACAGAATTCTGCTCCAATCGGTCGCGCGTGCCATCGTCACCGACAGTCGTGGAGCGCTGGCGGAACAGATCAACCGTCGCGGCTTCATCGAGCACCGGGTCTTGCGGGCGGAACAGACCGACCGTCGCAGCTTTATCGAGAAGCGAGTCTCGCGACTGGTGCCGACCAGAACCTACCGTCCCGAGCCCCCGGCTGCTGCCGCGCCGCCGCGTTCCGATCTGATTCTCGGCAACGGACTCGGCGGTTTCACCCCGGATGGGTGCGAGTACGTCATCACGACCGCGCATGCGCAGATGACGCCCGCACCCTGGGTGAATGTGATGGCGAACCCGCACTTTGGAACCGTCGTCTCCGAGAACGGCATGGCCTACACCTGGAGCGAGAATGCCCATGAGTTCCGCCTGACCCCCTGGGGCAACGATCCGGTGAGCGACGCGAGCGGTGAGGCCTTCTACCTGCGCGACATGGAAAGCGGGTACTTCTGGTCGCCTGCGCCATTGCCCAGCCGCGGCGCCACACCTTACGTCAGCCGGCACGGTTTCGGTTACAGCAGCTTCGAGCACGCGGAGAGCGGCATCACCTCGGAACTCACGGTCTACGTGGCCCTGGACGCCGCAGTCAAGTTCTCGGTATTGAAAGTGCGCAACGACTCGGGCCGCGCGCGCCAGCTCTCTGCAACCGGCTACGTGGAGTGGGTGCTGGGCGACCTGCGGCCGAAATCGGCCATGCACGTGATTACCGAAATCGATCCGGCCAGCGGCGCGTTCTGTGCGCGCAACGCCTACAACACCGAGTTCGCCGACCGGATCGCGTTCTTCGATGTTGACGACACGACCTGGACCTTCAGCGGCGACCGCGCCGAGTTCGTCGGGCGCAACGGCACCCTCGGGAATCCGGCGGCCATGACCCGGTCGCGCCTTTCCAACAAGACAGGATCCGCTCTGGATCCCTGCGCGGCAATCCAGATTGCGGTCGAGCTGGCCGACGGGGAAGAGCGTCAGTTCATCTTCAGGCTCGGCGCCGGGCGCAACCTCAGCGATGTGCGCAAGCTGCTGCAGCGCTGCCGCGGCCCCGCGGCGGCGCGCGACGCACTGGAAAAGCTGCGGCAATACTGGCAGCGCACGCTGGGCGCAGTACGGGTGGAGACACCCGATCAGGGCCTCAACGTGCTGACCAACGGCTGGCTCCTGTACCAGACTCTGGCATGCCGTCTGTGGGCGCGCAGCGGCTACTACCAATCAGGCGGTGCGTTCGGTTTCCGCGATCAGTTGCAGGACGTCATGGCCCTCATCCACGCCGAACCCACGCTCGTGCGCGAGCATCTGCTGCGCTGTGCGGCCCATCAGTTCCGGGAAGGCGATGTCCAGCATTGGTGGCATCCCAGCTCCGGTCGCGGCGTGCGCACGCACTGTTCGGACGACTACCTGTGGTTGCCATTGGCGATGTACCGGTATGTTTCGACCACCGGCGACACCGGGGTGCTCGATGAACCCATAGCCTTCCTCGACGGCCGGGCGGTGAACCCCGAAGAGGACTCGTACTACGACTTGCCCGGCCGCTCGGAAGAGTCGGCCAGCCTGTACCAGCACGGTGTGCGAGCCATCCTCAGAGGTCTCGATTTTGGCGAACACGGCCTGCCGCTGATGGGCTCGGGTGACTGGAACGACGGGATGAACATCGTAGGCGCACACGGCAAAGGCGAAAGCGTGTGGCTCGCATTCTTCCTGTACGAGGTCCTGATGCGATTCACCGAGCTTGCGCGCATGCGCAACGACGCGTCCTTCGCCGAACGCTGTCAGACAGAGGCCGCACAATTGCGCCGGAATATCGAGGGCAACGGCTGGGATGGCGAGTGGTACCGTCGCGCCTACTTCGACGACGGCACGCCGCTCGGATCGGCGAGCAACGCCGAATGCCAGATTGACGCAATTGCGCAAAGCTGGGCCGTGCTGTCGGGCGCGGGCGATGCGCAGCGCTCACGCATGGCGATGGCGGCGGTGGACAGGCGCCTGGTGCGCCGTGACCGCGGATTGATCCAGCTCCTCGATCCGCCGTTCGACACGTCGGCCTTGAATCCCGGCTACATAAAGGGTTACGTGCCGGGCGTGCGCGAAAACGGCGGGCAATACACGCATGCGGCAGTCTGGACGGTGATGGCGTTCGCGGCCCTGGGCGACAGCGCTCGCGCGTGGGAACTGTTCGACATGATCAACCCGGTGAATCATGCGAGTTCCGAGGCGGCGATTGCCCTCTACAAGGTGGAGCCTTACGTGGCCGCGGCCGACGTCTATGCGGTTGCGCCGCACACCGGCCGCGGCGGCTGGACCTGGTACACGGGATCTGCAGGCTGGCTGTATCGGCTCATCGTGGAATCCCTTTTGGGGTTGAAGCTGGAAGTCGACAAACTGCGCTTTGCGCCATGTCTTCCGGCAGATTGGAAATCGTTCAAGCTGCACTACCGCTACCGGGAAACGGTCTACCACATCAGCGTTCATCAGACCGTGGACGACAAGACCGGTGTAACGGTTGACGGCGTCGAGCAGCCGGACGAGACCGTTCCCCTGGTTGACGATCGTCTGGAACACGTGGTCGAGGTAAAAATTCGCGGGACTCAGGGCGGAAGCAAGCTCGCGTAGCCAGGGCTCTTCGCCAGCCAGGTCCATGGCTGGCCCGCATCACCTGTTGCGTTCCTGCCCTCGCTCCTGGCCTCGTTCCTGACTTCGTTCCTGACTTCGTTCCTGCCTTTGCGGCGGTTGTGAGCGTGGGACGGCTGGACCGCTCTCCTGCGACGGCGGTGGCGGGTTGGGACGCTGGAGTTCCTGCTGCCTGGGACTTCTCTCCCGAGGCGCTCCCTGCTGCCCCCGCTGGGAAGGCGCGGGCGCTCTTTGCAATGCCTGCTCCTGATAGTGCTGCCGCACTACGGTGTTACGCGGCTGGTAGTGGTAATTCTGGCTGTGAAGCGCCTGCTGCTGCTCCACGCGGGGATACCGATCCCCCGAGTACTTCCGCTGGTAGACAGGCAGCGGGGCGGGCGCTGGAGCGGAACCGCGGTTCCACCTGTCCCATCCGCTTCGATGCTGCTGCCATTCATTGCCCCAGTGCTCGCCCCAGCGTGGCGCCGCATCCGGCCGCCACCCGCGAAAGTACGCCGGCGGAGCACGGTAGTAGCGCACGGGGATTCGCAGGACGAACAGCGGCACAATCTCCGGGCCCATGAACCACCAGGGCCCGTTGTACCAGGAGCCCGCGTACCAGGCATCCCCCTGGTATACCCAGTACATGCCGTCGTAGAAGAAAAAGTTCGAAGCCAGGCGCGGAGCGTAGTAGACCGGGTAGCCCGGCACCTGGACGAGGTCCGGGAACACCTGCAGGTTGATCCCGATGCTCACCTGGGCAACGGCCGAAGTCATCGACAAAAACAACATCCACAGCGCGATGAGTCCGTAGCGCATTTTCAGTCCACCCATTAGATCACCGGGAATCGTTCAGCGCTTCGCGGCGAGAAACCCGATCAATATGCCGGCGACGGCGGCCACGCCGATCGCGGTCCACGGGCTGTCTTGCACATAGTAATTGGCTTGCCTGGCCTTTTCGATCACCGGTTGCGATACGTCAGCGAGTCTGGCCTTGGCGCTCATTACCTTCTCGGCAATTTTTGCCCGCGCCGCCGTGAAACCTTCTCCGGATGCGCTTGCCGCGGCCTGGAGCAGTTCTTCGCCGTCGCTGACAATCATCTTCAAATCATCGGCCATCTTGCCTTTGGCCCGATTGAATTCACCTGCGGTATGTTCCATGGTTGCCGTCTCCTGTGAGTGTCCCTGCATTCTGCAAATGCGTCCTGCTTCCTGACGCGCGTTTTACTGCTGACTGCGAGACAAGGTCGTCCCGTAGCCTGGTGTTACTCGCCGTTCTGCCATGCCCCCTGCAGAAGAGTCGCCGTTTGGCCGGTCGCGCTCACGCTCCCTGGCCGACAACCCCATCGATCACTATTACGCGTTCCCCGCGCCGCCACGTACCCGGATTCGTATCGACTATGACGCGGCTCGATCCGTCCTCGAGTCGAACAGTAATCGTCCGGCCGGCGGATCTCACCGGTGTCGGGTTCCGGTTTTCGGCCACCGGCCGGTTTTCGGCCACCGGCCTGCGTGCCGCGACGAGAGGGATGGCTTCGCCGTGCACTTCAACTTCCCGGATCGACTCGACAAAACCACACTCTGGGCACTTCGCTTTTCGGCGCGCGACTCGCTTTGCCGGCAAGGTTGCTGCGTCGATCGCGGTAACCGGACTCGCCGAACCGGCCGGGGAAACGGGGAGGGTGACGCGGGAAGCGCCCATCAGGAACGCCATCCATACCATCAAGCCGACGAATCCAGCGGCACTTGAAAACATCACGGTTGTGGTAGTGATCCACATCAGCCGGGAAGGGGATTTGTCAGCTTGTATTTGCACGGACGAACTATGCCGGTCGCCCAAGCCTCTCTCTGTGCGTTGGCGCGCCTAACCGGAAATAAATGTCAGGTCGCTGCAGGCGTTCCTGACCGCCGCCGTGTGCGCCTCGAGATAATCGCGACCGCGACCGGAATTCACGGCCCATCCGTGCGCTGGCGCACATACGATCCGTACTCTTCACGCTAATCTTGTCCCGCCTGCCTATCCCCAGGCGAACACACCAGAAAGACCCCGTGCAGGTTGAGAGCCGAGTGCCCCGGGTACCCGTTGCAAACAACATGCTTGCCGCTTTGCCGCGCAGCCAGTATCTGGGTCTGCTCGACGGTCTGAAATCGGTCGCGTTGACTTTCGGTGAAGTGCTGTACGAACCGGGAGAGCGGATCCTGCATGTTTATTTTCCCAACGACTCGCTCGTTTCCTTGCTGACGCTGGTAGAGGGTCATCGGGCCCTGGAAGTCGGCATGGTCGGCCGTGAGGGCATGGTCGGTGTTCCCCTGGCCCTCGGAATGGACGTTTCGCCGGTTCGCGCGCTGGTGCAGGGAGCGGGAGTAGCCCTGCGGATGAAGTCGGCACGGTTTTGCGAAGAAATCCGCAAGAGCCCGCAGTTGCGACAGGAAGTCAACCGCTATACGGGTGCATTGATGGCCCAGGTCACCCAGACCGCCGCGTGCAACCGCTTCCACGTCGTAGAAGCGCGCCTTGCCCGTTGGCTGCTGATGACGCGCGACCGGGTACGGTCGGATGAATTCCGTCTTACGCACGAATTTCTGGGGCACATGCTGGGAGTGCGGCGGGTCGGCGTCACCAAGGCCGCGCGCGCGCTGCAAGGACGAAAGCTGATCAGTTACAGCCGCGGCAAGATCAGGATCCTCAACTCAAAGGGCCTCGAGCGCACCTCGTGCACTTGTTACGAAATCGTCAGGGACATGCGCGACGGCGTAGGAAAGTAGCGAACGTCGGCCGTACGCGCGTCCACCCCTACGCCGCGGGCCTGGGCGTCAGGTGCCCGCACTTGCCGCAGCTGCGGTGCGTTTCCTCCGAGTAGAACTCCTCGTACACGCGCGACACCGGGTCCTCGCGGTAGTCGGGCACGTGGCGCACCGCCTCGTAGAGCGGCGCGCGGCATTTTTCGCAGTACCACGTGAAGCGGTCCTGCTCGCCGGCGCGGCGTTTGCGCTCGAGCACCAGCAGGAAGGAATCCGGCGAGAAGCGCGGCGAGTGCGGCACGCCCGCCGGGCAGTAGATGATCTCGCCTTCACGCACCACCGCCACCTTCTCCTCGCCCTCGGGGGTACGGTAGTGCAGGTCCATCACGCCCTTGATCATGTACATGACCTCATCGCTCGGGTCGGCGTGGAATTCGCTGCGGTGCTTGCGCCCGCGCGCCACGAAAGCGATGGTGTCGGGCGCCTGCCAGAGGATGCTGACCGGCTTGACGCTTTTCCTGATGCCCTCGGAGATCCCGGCGAGGCTGACGGCCTTGAGCTCGGTCATGCGCCCTTCCTCACTCCAACTTGATCCCCGCGGCTTTCACCAGCGCGGCGTTGTCGGCGATTTCCTTGCGCAGGTAGGCGTTAAAGGCCTCGGGCGCGTAGTCCATCGGCTCGGCGCCGAGCGCGGCTAGCTTCGCGCGCACGTCCGGCGCGTGCAGCGCCTTCGCCGTTTCCTGGTAGAGCCTGTTCACCACTTCGGCCGGGGTCTTTGCCGGGGCGAACATGCCGACCCAGAAGTTGTAGTCGGAGTTGGGGACGCCGGCCTCGATCGTGGTCGGAAGATCGGGAAGCGCGAGCGAGCGCTTCGTGCTTCCCACCGCAAGCGCGACGATCTTTCCGTCCCTCAAGAGCGGCAGCACCGCGTTGACAGGGCAGAAATAATAGTCGACCCGACCGGTAATGATCTCGGTGAGCGCTTCCGGTGAACCCTTGAAGGGAATGTTCACGGTCTCGATTCCAGCGCCGAGGCGGAAGCGCTCCGCGTTCAGGTGCGTTGCGCTGCCGATGCTCACCGAGGCGGAATTCAGCGACCCGGGCTTCGCTTTCGCCGCGGCCACCAGCTCCTTCACCGAGCGGATGCCTTTCGAGGGCGCGATCACCAGCACGTTCGGCAGCAGGCCGAGCGGAATGACGCCGGTGAGGTCGCGCAGCGTGTCGTAGGGCAGGTCCTTGTACGTCGAGGGCGTAACCGTATACGACGAGGAATGCACAAGCAGCGTATGGCCGTCCGGATCGGCTTTCGCCACCACGGCGCCGCCGATGGTGCCGCCCGCGCCCGGGCGGTTCTCGATGACGATGGGCTGGCCGATCTGCGGCGAGAGCCTTTCGGTGACGGTGCGCGCGATGATATCGGTGCCGCTCCCGGGAGTGAAGGGCACGATGATGCGGACGGTCTTCGCCGGCCAGGACTGGGCATGCGCGCCAGCGCACAGGGCGCACAGCAGCAGGGCGGCGATCGATCTACCTGGTTTTCCGAACATTCTTCCCTCCCGAGCGAATTGCCGCGCGGCGCCCGACCACCGGAGCGAAGGATGCGCGGGGTTACCGCTGCGGTGCCCAAAAATGGTACGACGTTTCCGGCCCGTCCGCAGCAACTAAAGTCATGGCCTCAACTGTCTCATGCACAACCTGTCTCTACTTTCGGCCGCTCCAGTAGCTGGGTCTGCGTCGGTGGTGGGCAAGGGCGATCACTCTGAGCTCCTCGTCACGGACGTAGTAGACAATGCTGTAAGGGAATTTACGCAACGGAAAGCGACGGCGACCATTCCTCCAAAGTGCGCCAAGGTGGGGGTACCCGCACAAAAGCGCCAGTGCTCTTTCGTATTCCAGAATAAATGCGAGACCAACCCCGGCATCGGCTTCGCGAGCGTAGAAGACAGCGCCTTCGGTTAGCTCCCGGTCGGCTTCGGGACTAACCGAAGGGGTCATTTAATCGCAGCGCGTGCTCGGGCGATGGAGTCGGCTGCCGGAATCAACTTGGTGCGACCACTTTCGATTTCTTCGATGCGGCGCTCTACCTCGGAAGCCCAGGCACTTTCGATTTCGTGGTCTTCGAAGAGGCTGGTAATCAACCGATCCGCGAGCTGCGCCCGGTCCTCGGGTGTCAGTTTCAGGGCCTGCGCTTCGACGATTGCGAGTTGATTCGACATAGGAACATCCTAAGCCGGGAGGGAGCACTGATCATACTCGTGCGGGGCGGAACTCGTCGAGACCCAACCAACAATGAACCTCGTTCGCCCTCATTCCGTGACGTGCAGGGCGCACGGCGCCAGTGCGGCGATCGACCTACACGGCTTTCCGGACAACCTTGCCTCCCGAGAAGGTTGCTGCACGACGCTCGACCGCGCGCCGGGACGGCGCCATTGATCTACTGCCACTCATCAGGAGCGACATCTTTCGCATGAAGCCGATGCCTCTGACCCGAATGCTGAAGCACGACACGTTCGTAGGGCTTGAGTGACGGCGCTTCAGCAACGGAAACACTGTTGTAGTTCGGTGAATATTTGTAGATCAGAATGCACTCCGCCATTGAAACATCTCTCACCCACTCCGGCCAATCGTTGGAAGGAGTTGCTTCATGTCGCTCAGGATCGTATATGCGGCCAAGATAGATGGATATTTGTTCCTCCCGATTAAGCCATTCTTGATGGCTATAAAACCGCGATGAGAATGTTTGCTGAATGGCTTTACCGACGTAGAGGAGCGTGTCGGCGCCATTGAGAACGTGTTTGCCATAGATCTGGTACAACCCGTAATCGCGCCCGTTGTACTCTGGCGACTTCCCACCGTCGTTGAAATCCTTGAGAACAAGCGCGAGTGCGTATGGGCCTGACCATTCGACTATTAGGTTAACCAAGGACTCGCTGGATGCGTTGGAGAACATTGCGCCGCCTAAACGTCGTCGTTCACCCGCCCGAGGGGCGGCGGCCGGTTGGGCGTGAACGCCCGTTGGCTCGTTAGCGAGAGTAACCACACCTGTCGATCTCACTCTCTAGCCAACCGCTGAACCTCTCGACCTCTACGGCTGCCCTATTAAACTTCTCTTCGGTGATGTGGACGCTCGGAGGAAATAACCACGATTTTTCAGCTTCTTCAGCGTCTGAAAATAGGCCTCGCTCGGTTTCGCTCACGAAGAACGCGCGTGGCAGCTTTTCCAAGTCAGTTGGCAAATAGCTCGCTCTCGGGGTCACAACGTCATCTGAATGCTGAATCCGATTACGCGCGAGGACGATCTCTTCGAGCACAGCTAGGTCGGCAGGGGCTTTCACAAAGTCAACGCCAAAGCGCACGGCAAAGTATGCTTTATAGCCGTTGAGCCATCCCTTCTTGAACTCAGGCTTAAATGAATCACCAACCGGCGCTCCTAGCACGGTTTCCCATGTCCTCAGATAAAGATGAAGTGTCGCCGCAAGCATAGAAATACACGAGTATCCGAGAACTTGAAGCGATTCGTCAGCCTCAATCCACTCATCTAGGAAAGGCGGCTCGCCGTCTTCGCTGTACGACGGCACAAACGGATCCTCGCCCGCCTCAATCTTGCGTTTCCTTTCAACGAATGGAAGCGATGCAGCGCCGAAGAACTGCCGGATGAATGCAACCCGGTCCCTTAGGAAGTACCCTACGTCCACCGTCTACCTCGTGACGCCCGACCGCCGTTATCTGACGATGTGTGTACGCTTATACTCAGCAGCGAGTCTTTGTCCTTCAGCTATTTGTGCGGAAGAAAGCCTGCTTGCTAGGTAATCCCTCTTTGCCTTCGCTTGGGCGTCTCCGTGGTCTGCAGCCAAGCTGAGCCACATATAAGCCCTCGGCAGATCCGGCGTGGTACCCGCACCCTTAGCAAGCATCAGACCAAGGTTGTATTGCGCGCTTGCATGACCTTGGTCGGCAGCCTTCTTGTACCAAGCCACGGCATCCGCCGGACTTTTCTGCGTACCCTCGCCGAATTCATAAGCTGCTCCAAGATTGAACAGAGCATCCGGTTCGCTCTGCATCGCGGCTTTCTTGAGCCATGCAAAGCCAATTGTTTTATCAACGGGCACACCCGTTCCATGAATGAAGGCCATACCAAGATTGGTCTGCGCTTTAGCATCGCCCTGGTCGGCAGCGCGACACAATAAGGAAACACCCTTAGCGAGATTCTTATTTACTCCTTGACCCTGAATATACAGGAGGCCAAGGTTGGAAGTTGCGCTCAAGTCTCCTTTGGCCGCAGCTTTCTCGTAAAGGCTAGCCGCTTTAGTAAAATCCTGTTGAACGCCAATACCGTTCTCGTACATGACACCGAGGTTGTGCTGCGCTTTCGCGTCTCCTTGGTCGGCCGCCTTCCAATACCACTCTAGCGCTTGTGCATAGTTGCGTGGAACCCCGAGACCGTTACCGTACATAAACCCGATCATTGTTTTGGCTTCGATATCTCCTTTGTCCGCAAGCCGCTTCAACTCCTTGAACGCAGTGGTGTAGTCCCCACGGCTATATGCCGCTGCAGCTTCGTCTCGTCCTGCATTTACATCCTGCGACGGCAAAAGCGCCAGGACCAGGACAAGGGCCAAAGAGATGTCCTGAACTACCTTTGCAGCGTTGCGCAGAACGTCATCCATGTTTCTCTCGCACAGTCAAAGCCACTTCGTTCGCTGATCTTTTGAAGACGCTCAACGCACGGTTAGGTTGCTGCTTCCATGTGCGCCTTTATCCATGACTGGTACTCCTTCAAATCATCGAAATACTTGGGAGAGACCCTGGGATACTTTTCGCGTAGCAGCTCGATGAGGCCCATGTCTAGATGCGGATCTAACCCATCGTGGCACGTCTTACATATGGTAACTAGGTTCTGTTCTTCTGTTACTCCTCCCTGACCCCACGGAACCGCATGATGAACATGAAGTTCGACGTCTACATAGTAGGCGGGGATCGTCCACAAATCACGCAGCGGCGACCGTCGCGAGTAAGAACCCCCATTCGTAGTTTCTTCGTGGGTGCGTGCTGAAGTTGGTCTTCTGACAAGCTTTGAGCGGAGACAAATCCACGACCACTGGACTCTCGCAGGCAAACATCGGGTTCAACGTGGTGTGCGAAGCGCTTCTTAGCAATGGACTTGAGGATGAGCGCATGTCCTCCGAATGCGTAGAAGTATTGAATATCTGCTTCTTCGTTAATAAGGAGAGCCGGGTATCCGGCGCCGTGAAGCCACTCGCGCTGAGCCTCTCCGTGGAAGAGCCTTCCCTCTCGTATTTCCCTTCGGGGCTTGTCATCTGTGTACCCGTACCATTGCGACTGAACTGACCATTGCATTCCTACTTCTGGTGCGATGACAACGGCAAAATGATAATAGAGGCCATGAGGCACCTCGGGCTGACTGAGTAGGCGGACAATTTCTTCTTTGTAGGTCATGCAAAACTCGGCGTAAGCAACCCAACTTATAATGAACCTCGTTCGCGCAATCCTAAAACCATATGCAGGCATATGCAAACACCCACCGGCCTATGGCACCATATGCCGCCATGCACTCGCGTTCCCGCTGAACGCGCGAGGTACAAGCCCGGCACACAGGCTCGGCCCTGCTTGACGACACACCCGGCTGGAAGATGGACGAGCGCGACATCTTCGCCGGACAAGATGCGTTCTTGCTTTATCATACGGCCTGACTCCGGGATCCCGCATTGAAGGCCGCTCCTTTCGAATACTGCCGCGCCGCTTCGCTCGCCGAGGCTTGCGCGTTGCTCGCGACGCACGGCGACTCGGCGAAGCTCATTGCCGGCGGCCAGAGCCTGGTGCCGATGATGGCGATGCGGCTCGTGCGCCCCGCGTTTCTGGTCGACATCAACGAGATCGCCGAGCTGAAATTCGTCGCCATCGAGACGGACTTCGCGCGCACCGGCGCGTGCACGCGGCAGGTCGTGCTGGAGCGCGACGACCGGCTTGCCGCGCGGGTGCCGCTCCTGCGACAGGCGCTCGCCTGGGTCGGACATGTGCAGACGAGGAACCGCGGCACGGTGGGCGGCAGCCTCGCGCACGCCGATCCGTCTGCCGAGTTGCCGCTCGCGGCGCAGGTGCTCGGCGCGAAGTTGGTCCTGCGGTCGGCGAAGGGCGCACGCGAGGTCGATGCGGGCGACTTCTTCAGCGGACCGATGATGACTTCGGTGCGGCCAGACGAGTGCCTCGAGGAAATCCGCTGGCCGGTCTGGAACGAGAAGCGCTGCGGGTCGGCGTTTACGGAAATCAGCATCCGCCACGGCGACTTTGCCATGGTGTCCGCAGCGGCACAGGTGGCGCTGGCCGCCGACGGGCGCTGTACGCGCGCGACTTTCGGCATCGGCGGCGCGGCTGGAACGCCGCTCGCGTTTCCCGGGATCGCTGCGCGCCTGGTCGGCACTGAGCTCGGGGACGAGGCGATCGAGGATGCCGCGAGCGAGGCAGCGAAGGAGACCGAGCCGGGCAGCGACCTGCATGCGACGAAGGAATACCGGCGCCATCTGGCACGCGTGCACGGCGCACGCGCCCTGCGCGAAGCGCGCGAACGCGCCAGGAGCGCGAAATGAGCGAAACCCTGCACACCGTCACCGTGGAAGTGAACGGCAAACCGTGCACCGCCGCAGTACCCGCGCGCCTGTCGCTCGTCGACTGGCTGCGGGAGGAACTTCGCCTCACCGGCACGCACGTCGGCTGCGAGCACGGCATCTGCGGCGCCTGCTCGGTCCTCCTCGACGGCGAGCCGGTGCGTTCCTGCCTTATGTATACAGTGCAGGCCCACGGCCATCGCGTCACCACCGTCGAGGGGTTGGCGAAGCCCGACGGGTCCATGAGCGTGCTGCAGGACAGTTTCTGTGAAACACACGGCCTGCAGTGCGGCTACTGCACCCCCGGAATGCTGATCGCCTCGCAAGCCTTGCTGAATTCAAATCCGAATCCGACCGAGGCCCAGGTCCGTGACGCCATCGGCGGTAATTTGTGCCGCTGCACCGGCTACCAGCAGATCGTCGAGGCGGTGCGGCTCGCGGCGACGCGGATGAGGGCGAAATGAAGGAACAAGGGAGCCCGTACCGCTACATCGGCACAAAGCGCCGCGCGAAGGAACACCCCCGCTTCGTCTCCGGCCACGGGCGCTACGTCGCCGACATCGCGCTCCCCGGGATGAAGCACGTGGCGCTGGTCGCCTCGCCGCACGCGAGCGCGCGCATCGTTTCGATCAAGACCGACGCGGCGCTCGCCGCGCCCGGGGTGCTTTACGTCCTCACCGGCGAGGAGTTCTGCGCGAGCACCGACTCGCTCGCGATCGGCCTCGACACGCCCAAGGTGACGCGCTGGGCTCTCGCGCGCAGCGTGGTGCGTTACGCGGGCGAATGGGTCGCCGCGGTGGTGGCCGACTCGCGCGCGCTCGCCGAGGATGCAGCCGAGCTCGTCGAAGTCGAGTACGAGACGCTGCCGCACGTGATCGATCCTGAAGAGGCGTTGAAACCCG
>JBGPTG010000044.1:0-15289 GCA_041490545.1 Gammaproteobacteria bacterium | reverse complement strand
GTAGTAGCGCTCGGCGCGTTTCTGCGCGCGCTCGGCCGCTTCCTTCGGCGTTTTTGCCCCGCTCGCGGCTTCCGCGACCATGTTCACCACGATGAAATCCGCCATGCACTGCGCCGACGAATAGCCGAGCTTCCCGGCGTGGCCGTTCGGCAGCATGATCTTCATGCAGTCGCGGTACGGCGTGTGCTTCGGATCGACCGTCCAGATCGGGTTCGACTCGTAGGCCTTGAGCGGATGCGTGACGTAGCCGATCGAGGCCTGCTGCCAGGGCTCGTACTGCTCTTTCTCCATCATGAAGCGCAGGTACTCCTTCGCCGCGTTCGGGTACTTGGTGTACTTGAAGATCATCTGGTTGAAGAAGAGATGCAACTCGGTCGGCTTGCCCACCGGCCCGATCGGCAGGTTGGCGTGGCCGATGTCGACCGCCATCGCCTTGAGCTTCGGGTCCTGCGAGGTTTTCGCCGCGTAGTAGATCGAGATGCCGTTCTCGGTGATGCTGATCTGGTCATCCAGAAACGCCTTGTTGTTGTTCGGGTCGAGCCATGCGAGCGTCCCGGGAACGAAGGTCGGGTACAGCTCCTTCGCGTACTCGAGCGCCTGTATCGTTTGCAGGCTGTCGACGACGACATTGTTCTTCTCATCGACCAGTCTGCCGCCGAACGACCACAGCAGCCAGTGCGTCCAGGTATTGCCGTCGCCGGTGGCGTTGCCCAGCGCAAAGCCAAGCGGATGGTTCTTCGCCTTCAGCGCCTTGGCGAGCTTGAGAAAGCCGGCAGTGTCCTTCGGGAACGAAGCGAACCCCGCTTCCTTCATCTGGCTGATGCGGTAGACGAAGGTGTTGCCCGCGCAGCCCAGGGGCAGCCCGATCCAGCGCTTGCCGCCGGGCTGGAGGTACTGCCTGCACACGTCGTACCAGCCGCCGTACTTCTTGCCAAGATATTCGGCGAGGTCGGTGACGTCGAGCAGCTTGTCCGGATAGAGATTCGCGTCATCGAAGGTGGAGAGCACGATGTCCGGCCCCGAGCCGACGTTCGCCGCGACCGCCGCCTTGGGACGCACGTCCTCCCAGCCTTCGTTATCGACGCGCACTTCGACGCCGGTGCGCTGGGTGAACGCCGCGGTGTTCTTCATCCACATGTCCTCGTCGCCCTGCACGAAGCGCTTCCAGCGCAGCACGCGCAGCTTCGCGCCCTTTTCCGGCGTCCAGGAAGTGCCCGCCTTGCCCTGCGCTTCGGCGAGCAGCGGCACGCCGCCAGCCGCGACGCCGGCCGAGATTTTCAGAAAATCCCTGCGATTCATGTTGCTCATAGCTCCTCCTTTTGGGTGATTGCGTTTTATGCGAGCCTGTTCCCGCTCGCTGGATCGAAAATGAAAGTGAGCTGCGCTTTCAAGCGCACCGCCGCGCCCGGCTGAAAAGCGTGGCGCTCGCGCACCACCGCCGTGACGTCGATGCCGGCGAGCTTGCAGAAGATCTGCGTGTCGGCGCCGGTCGGCTCGACCACGACCACCTCCGCGGGCACGCCGTCGTCGGCCACCGCGAAATGCTCGGGCCGCACGCCGACCACGACCTCGCGGCCTTCGGCGATTGCGGCGCGCACCGGCATCGGCAGATGCACCCCGCCACCGACCGCGACTGCGAGCCCGGCGCCATTCATCGCCATGCGGCCGGAAAGGAAATTCATCGCGGGAGAACCGATGAAGCCGGCGACGAACTGGTTCGCCGGGTTGTCGTAGAGATCGAGCGGCGAGCCGACCTGCTCGACGCGGCCCGCGTTCATCACCACGATCTTGTCGGCCATGGTCATCGCCTCGATCTGGTCATGGGTCACGTAGATCGAGGTCGTCTTGAGGCGCTGGTGCAACGCCTTGATCTCGGTACGCATCGCGACCCTGAGCTTCGCGTCGAGGTTGGAGAGCGGCTCGTCGAAGAGGAACACCTGCGGTTTTCTCACGATCGCGCGCCCCATGGCGACGCGCTGGCGCTGCCCGCCGGAGAGCTGTCGCGGATAGCGTTCGAGATAATCCATGAGCCCGAGGATCAGCGCCGCTTCCCCGACGCGCGCGCGCGTCTCGGCGCCCGACGCGCCGGCGAGCTTCAGGCTGAACGCCATGTTGTCGTACACGGTCATGTGCGGGTAGAGCGCGTAGTTCTGGAACACCATGGCGATATCGCGCTCCTTGGGCGCGACATCGTTGACCACGCGGCTGCCGATCGACACGCTGCCGCCGGAAATTTGCTCCAGCCCGGCGATCATCCTGAGGAGCGTGCTCTTGCCGCAGCCCGAGGGGCCGACCAGCACGCAGAATTCCCCGTCCTCGACCCCGACGTCGACTCCGTGCACGACCTCGGTCGAGCCGAAGTTCTTGTGCACGCCGGAGAGGGTCACCGATGCCATGCCGTCGTTCCTTGCGCGGGGAATCGTGTCATCGCCAGGGGATGTCTCGGAGGGGCGCAGGCAGGTTAGCCGCGCACGCCGGGACGGTCAAGCACGGCGTTGGACTTCCGCCGCGGCACTTTGTAAGCTGTGGCGCATTGCGCAACGCGCAAGAATGTAAGCTGTGCCGCATCGCAAGAATTTCAGGGCAGCCCAGGTGCCGGAACGTTTTTCCGTCGAGCGATCGAGCTTTCCCGGCCCGGTGCTGGTGACCGGCGCCGCCGGCTGCATCGGCAGCTGGGTGCTCGCGCTGCTCGCCCGCACCGGCGTGCCGGTCTGCGCCCTCGACCTGTCGCAGGACCGGCGGCGGCCGCGCCTGCTCCTCGAGGAGCGCGAGCTGCAGGGCATCGACTGGCGCAGCGCCGACATCGCCGATTTTGACGCGGTGCTGCACGTCTTCGAGGCGGTGCGTCCCTGCGCGGTGGTACACCTCGCCGCGCTGCAGGTGCCTTTCTGCAAGGCCGATCCGGTCGCCGGGGCCCGCGTCAACGTGGTCGGCACGGTGAACGTCTTCGAGGCGGCGCGGCGCCTCGGGATAAGACGTCTTGCTTACGCGAGCTCGATCGCCGCGTACGGCGCGATGGACGACGGCCACGGCGCGATGCACACGTTGTACGGCGCGTACAAGCACTGCGACGAGCAGCTCGCGCTGGTGTATTCGCAGGACTTTAGCGTGCACAGCACCGGCATCCGTCCGGGCGTGGTGTACGGCGTCGGCCGCGACCAGGGCCTCACCTCGAAGACGACGCTGGCGATTCTCGCCGCTGCAGCAGGCAGGCCCTACGACGTGCCCTTCTCCGGCGGCGTGTCGTGGCTCTACGCCGGGGAAGTCGCCAGTGCTTTCATCCGCGCGGTGGCGCGCGAGCGCAGCGGCGCTCCGGTGTTCGACATGAACGGCACATACGCGCCGGTAGAGAAAGGCCTCGCGATCCTGCGCAAGCTCGCGCCCGCCGCGAGCATCACCAGTTCCGGCCAGCCCCTCGCGTTTCCCATGCACTTGCCTGATGCGCCATTGCGCGACTACCTCGGCGACTACGGCGAGATGCGGCTCGCCGAGGGCATACGCACAACCTACGCGGCGTTCCGCGTGCTGCTGGAACGCGGCCTGATCTCCGCGCCGGAGGCCGCGTGATGCGCGCCGGCACCTGCGCCGCGGCGCTGCTCGCCTGCACGGCGTCGCTCGCCCCCGCGCCGGTCACGGCGCAGACCACGGCCCGGAACGCTTACCCCAGCCGCCAGGTCAGCATCGTCGTCGGCTTTTCCGCCGGCGGCAGCACCGACATCGTCGCGCGGCTCCTCGCCGAGGAGCTGAGAAAGAGCCTGGGCCAGCCGGTGGTGATCGAGAACAAGCCCGGCGCGGGCGGCAACATCGGCGCGGCGCTGGTCGCCAGGGCGAAGCCCGACGGCTACACCCTGCTGATGGGCTCGGTGGGTCCGCTCGCGATCAACGCGTCGCTCTACGCGAGCATGCCCTACGACAACTTGAGGGACTTCACGCCGATTTCGCTGGTGGTGCACGTGCCCAACATGCTGGTGGTGAACCCGGCGGTTATGCCGGTAAGTTCTTTTGGCGAGTTCATCGCGTCGCTGAAAGCCGATCCCGGGAGATTCTTCTTCGCCTCGACCGGCAGCGGCACTTCCTCGCATCTCTCCGGCGAGCTGCTCAAGGTGATGGCCGGTGTCGACGCGATGCACGTCCCCTACAAAGGCGCGGTGGCGTTGAACGGCCTGCTCGCCGGCGAGCACGTGCACTTCATGTTCGCGACGATCCCGTCGGTCATCCAGCTGGTGCGCGCCGGGCGGCTGCGCGCGCTCGCGGTGACGACCAAAACGCGATCGGCGGCGGTGCCCGAGGTGCCGGCGATCGCCGAGCTCGGCTTTCCGGAGTTCGAGGCGTCGTCGTGGTTCGCGCTGCTCGGGCCGACGCCGCTGCCGCGCGAGGTCGTGATCCGCCTGCACGCCGAAGTGGCTCGCATAGTCAGGGAGCCGGCGCTGCGCGAGCGGCTCGCGCAGCAGGGCGCGGATCCCGTCGGCGGCACGCCCGAGGAACTCGCCGCCTACATGCGCGCCGAGACCGCGAAGTGGGCGCCGATCGTGAAGCTCTCCGGCGCGAAGGCGGACTGATGGCGCAAGTCGCGCTCATCGTCGGCGCGGGGAGAGGCCTCTCGGCGTCGCTCGCGCGGCTGCTGGCGAGGGAAGGCATGCGCGTGGCGCTGGCTGCGCGCGACACGGCCAAGCTCGCTCCGCTCCTGAAGGAGACCGGTGCGCTCGCTTTCGCCTGCGACGCGGCCGAAGCCGCGCAGGTGGAGGCGCTTTACGCCGAGGTCGAGTCGAAACTCGGCGTGCCGGACCTGGTTATCTACAATGCCGGCTACCGTGTGCGCGGTCCGTTCGTCTCGCTCGATCCGAAGGAAGTCGAGCGCACGATACGGATCACCGCCTACGCGGGGTTCCTCGTCGCGCAGAGCGCGGCGAAGCGCATGCTCGCGCGAGCTGCAGGGTCCGCCGCGCCAGATTCCGCGCGGCAAAGCGCGGGCGCGATCTTCTTCACTGGAGCCTCGGCGAGCGTCAAGGGCTACGCTGAGTCGGCGCCCTTCGCCATGGGCAAGTTCGCGCTGCGCGGCCTCGCGCAAAGTCTGGCGCGCGAGCTTGCGCCCAAGAACATTCACGTCGCGCACTTCGTGATCGACGGCGGCATCGCCGCCGGCGCGAACGATCCGCGCGCCGCCCAGCGCGGCGCGGACGGGATGCTGCTGCCCGACGAGATCGCCATGAATTACCTGCACGTCTTTCGCCAGCACCGCAGCGCCTGGACCTGGGAGATGGAGCTGCGGCCCTGGGTCGAGCGGTTTTGATTTTCAGGAGAGGTCGGATGCGTGATGAACAACGCGGGATTTTTGCGTCGCTTTGCATGGTGCTGGGCCTTGGCTTCGCCATCACGGCGACGGCGCAGGAAGACGCCTGGCGGGTGAGCGTCGGGGGCGGCGTAATCAGCGCCCCAAAATTTCCGGGCAGCGACAGCCAGAGAATCCTCGCTTTGCCGTTCGTCGCGGCGAGCTACGGCCGGTTCTTCGTGGGCGCAGACCCGGGCGCGGCAAGCCTGGGCGGCGTCGGCGTCAATTTGTACCGCGATTCGCACTGGCGTCTCGCCGCGGCGCTGTCCGCGGGCCTCTCCAGAAGAAAGGAGTCCGACGATCCGCGGCTGCAGGGCCTGGGGGATGTCGAGCGCACCGTGTCGGCGGGCGTGGGCGTTGCGTATACGCAGGACTGGTGGACGCTGCGCACGAGCGTGCTCACCGATGCCCTCAATCGGGGACACGGTACGCTTGCGCGCTTCGACGCGCGCGGGCGTTATCGGCCCGACGAGCGGTTGACCTTCTTCGCTGGACCGGGGTTGACCTGGGCCGACGGTCGCTACACGCGCACTTTCTTCGGCGTCGATGCCAATCAAAGCGCGGCCTCGGGGGTTCTGCCCCAATTCGACGCGCACGCCGGTCTGAACAGCGTGCGCTTTTCGCTCGGCATGGGCTACCGCTTCGACCGGCACTGGGGCGCGGGCGTATTCGGCTCGATCTCGAGGCTGCAGGGCGACGCGGCGTCGAGCCCCATTACCGAGGACAAGTCGCAGGTCTTCGCCGGCGCTGTTGTGCTGTACCGCTTTGGCAACGCGTCCGGGCTGCGGGATTCTGGAGGTTTCGTATTCGGCGGTCAGTGAGCGGGAACATCAACAGCGGCGCCACATCGAAACCCACTTCACCCCCTGAATGGGGCGGGTTCGGGCCGAAATCGCTGAAAGGTTCGCCCGTCACGGTCCACCTGTACGTGGAGAACGCCGACGCGGCGGCGGAGCAGGCCGTTGCCGCAGGTGCGAAGATCACCATGCCCCTGGCGGATATGTTCTGGGGTGACCGATATGCCCAGCTGGAAGATCCGTTTGGGCACCGCTGGTCTGTGGCGACGCACATGCGTGATTTGAGCCCGGCAGAGATTCAAGAGGGGATGGGCAAGGCGAGCAGATGAAAATTGCTCAAAGCCCCTGCAGAATCGCGCGTCGCCGCTCGCTGTATTCTTCTTCCGTAATCAGGCCGTCTGCTTTGAGGCGGCTGAGCACGTTGAGCCTGTTTTGGATCTCCTGATAGCGGCTGTCGGCACCGGCGTCCCCGGCTTTCGCTCTCGGCGTCGGCAGTTTCGTCGTGTCGAGCATCAACCAATCCACGCGCTTGTCGGCCAGGCGTCCAATTTTCGGCACGAGCCTCCAGACACTGTCGGGTCGATATGCTCGCGATCCGGGCGGGAACGACGGCACGCTGGGGCCCAATTCGCCGCCTTGATAGAGTTCGTGCACCAGTCCGAAGACAATGCTGAGCTGTCGATCGCGCACAAAAAGGCGGCCGGTGGTAACCGATTTCGACGAATAGCTGCCGAACATCCCGTGCCTACCGGTTACCGCGAAGGTAACGTCTTCTTTGGGCCCTGCTTTCGCCAGCGCTGCTACAAGGTGCGGCACGATCTCTTCCAATTCCTCATCGGTAAACATAGGCTTGGCGGATATCGAGACGCCGCCTTCCACTTCAAGGCTTGCCAGGGCCTGTCTAAGCGCGTCGACGGAAATATCGAACGGATGGGCATTGTCGGCAGCGCCGGCCTCGATGCGCTGGATGCGCACGTACCCGAACTGAGGCCGATATTCGTAGCTCACGACCTGTGAATCGCCGTCGATGGCGCCCATCAAACCGCAGGCGGGCAGCGCCATTGCCACAGCGACTGGCAAAACGATGCAAACGAAGGCACGAGGCAACGACTCGGCCCGGGGCGTTCTCGGTTCGACCACCTTACCTTCCCGGTGTATCTCGAAAGACTGCGCCAATAGTCTAACGGATTCGCCGTGCGAATGTTGTCCGGTCAGGGACGGTCAGTTCGCGCACGTTGGCGCGCGCGAACTCGCGGGCGCAACGCCGGCAGATCCAGGAGTAGACCACAATTGGCTGTAACGGCTTGGTTGCTCGGCTACCCTTGACCAAATCGACACGAGTTGCTTGCCATGCAGCTCATATCCGCGCAGACTTTTCCGTCGAGCCGGAGTTTCGCTCTCGATGCGGAAAGGAGGATTCATGACGTCCGTAGCGCAGATTCTGAATTCAAAACCCGATCGAACGGTCTACACGATAAGCCCCGACGCGACGGTGTTCGAAGCCGTAGAGCTGATGGCCGAGAAGAACATCGCGGCCCTCCTGGTCCTTGAACGCGAAAAGATTGTCGGGATCATTACCGAACGCGACTACGCTCGCAAAATCATTCTCATGGCGCGGTCTTCAAGGGAAACGCGGGTACGCGACGTCATGTCATCGCAGGTCATGTACGTGCGCCCCGGCCAGGCCAGCGAAGAATGCATGGTGCTGATGACGGAAAACCGCGTACGCCATCTGCCCGTCATGGACCAAGGCAAGCTGATCGGTCTCATCTCCATCGGCGACCTGGTGAAAGACGTCATCTCGGAGCAGAAACTCATCATCCAGCAGCTCGAACACTACATCGCGGGGGAACCCGGCTGAGTGTCCTGCCGAAAGAGGCGGCAGGGATTCTTGGGCCGTTCCCACGGCCGATCCCGGAACTCGGCACGAGGAGGAAAATCAATCCGGTGTTCACTTCGGAGGCCGCTTCTTGGCCAGCAACTCCTTGAGATCCGCGAAAGGAGAGTAGGTTGATACGGGGCCGCCGGCGGAGGGGCTGCTTGCCGCGCCAGTCGCTTCCAGCTGCCGCTGGTGTTCGTTGTCGTGGCAGTACACACACAGCAACTCCCAGTTGCTGCCATTGGGTGGGTTGTTGTCGTGGTTGTGGTCGCGGTGGTGGACGGTCAGTTCGCGCACGTTGGCGCGCGTAAACTCGCGGGCGCAGCGCCCGCAGATCCAAGGGTAGATCTTCAGCGCCCGTTCCCGATAGCCGCCTTCGCGCTTCTCGGCGGCGCGACGGGCTTCGGCGACGATGCGGTCAAGTTTGCCGGGGTCACTCGCGCTCATGAAGCCGCCTGGAATTCCAAGAATTGTCTGAAACCCGGATCGGATCTCCGATCCCGCGCGGCAAGCGGCCGCCATGGCTCGCAACCGCCACTACATGCTACACCTCGGTCTGATACGGTATCGTGCCGATGTACCTCCGATAGTGGTCTAATTCGGACTATGCAGCCCGCGCCGGACCTCTTCTCCCATCGCAAGTTCTGGGCCGCGCGCTTCGGCACGGCTCCCTTCCTGCCGATGTCGCGCGCCGAGATGGACGCTCTCGGCTGGGACAGCTGCGACATCATCCTCGTCACCGGCGACGCGTACGTCGATCACCCCAGCTTCGGCATGGCGATCATCGGGCGCCTCTTGGAGGCGCAGGGCTTTCGCGTCGGCATGATCGCGCAGCCCGACTGGAGCTCGACCGAGGATTTCAAAAAGCTTGGCGCGCCGAATCTCTTCTTCGGCATCACCGCCGGCAACATGGATTCGATGGTCAACCGTTACACCTCCGAGCGCCGCATCCGTTCGGATGACGCCTACACGCCGGGCGGCGAGGGCGGCAGGCGCCCCGACCGTTCGGTGATCGTCTACGCGCAGCGCGTGCGCGAGGCGTTCAGGGACGCGACCATCGTCATCGGCGGCATCGAGGCGAGCCTGCGCCGCATCGCGCATTTCGACTACTGGTCGGAGAAGGTGCGCCGCTCGATTCTGCTGGATGCGCGCGCCGACATCCTCGTCTACGGCAACGCCGAGCGGGCGATCGTCGAGATCGCGCACCGCCTCGCCAAGCGCGAACCCATCGAAAGCATTACCGACCTGCGCGGGACAGCATTGGTGCGCCGCGAGTTGCCCGAAGGCTGGATTGAAATCGATTCGACTTCCATCGACGAGCCGGGGCCGCTCGCGCCGCCGATCGATCCGTACGCCTTCGAGCCGGCAAGATCGACACCTCCCGCGGCGGGCTCGACTCCTCCAGCAGCGGGCGCCGCGGTGGCGGTACAACAGGTGGTGCGTTTTGTCCGCCAGGTGCCCAACGCGATGCGCGACAGGAGCGTGGTGCGCATGCCCGCGTACGAGGAAGTGCGTGACGATCCCGTGCTCTACGCACACGCCTCGCGCATCCTGCACACCGAGTCCAATCCCGGCAACGCGCGCGCCCTCGCGCAGCGCCACGGCGACCTGGACGTGTGGCTCAACCCGCCGCCCGTCCCGCTCACGACGAAGGAGATGGATGCGATCTACGAGCTGCCGTACCAGCGCGTGCCGCATCCCGCGTATGGGGATGCGACTTCCGGCAAGTCGAAGATTCCCGCGTACGAGATGATCCGCTTCTCGATCTCGATCCAGCGCGGCTGCTTCGGCGGCTGCACCTTTTGCTCGATCACCGAGCATGAGGGCCGCATCATCCAGAGCCGCTCGGAAGATTCGGTGATCCGCGAAATCGAGACGGTCCGCGACACCGTGCCCGGCTTCACCGGCGTCATCTCCGATCTCGGCGGCCCGACCGCGAACATGTATCGCCTCGCGTGCAAGAGCCGCGAGATCGAGTCGGCGTGTCGGCGGCCCTCCTGCGTGTATCCGGGGGTGTGCAGCAACCTCAACACCGATCACTCGCCGCTCGTGCGACTGTATCGCCGCGCGCGCGAGCTGCCCGGCATCAAGAAAGTGCTCATCGCCTCGGGCGTGCGCTACGACCTCGCGATCGAGTCGCCCGAGTACGTGAAGGAGCTGGTGCAGCATCACGTCGGCGGCTATCTCAAGATCGCCCCGGAGGCGATTTCCGAAGGCCCGCTGAAAATGATGATGAAGCCGGGCACCGGCGCCTACGACCGCTTCAGGGCGCTCTTCGACAAGTATTCGGCCGAAGCCGGAAAGGAGCAGTACCTCATCCCCTACTTCATCGCCGCGCATCCGGGCACGACCGACGCGGACATGCTCGATCTCGCGCTATGGCTGAAGAAGAACGGCTTCCGCGCCGACCAGGTGCAGGCCTTCCTCCCGGGACCGATGGCGGTTGCCACCGCGATGTATCACTCGGAGCGCAATCCGCTCCGCAAGATCGCGCGCGACAGCGAACAGATTCACGTCCCCAAGGGCATGCACGTGCGCCGGCTGCACAAGGCGTTCCTGCGCTATCACGACGCCAACAACTGGCCGATCCTGCGCGACGCGTTGAAGCGCATGGGCCGCGCCGATCTCATCGGTCCGGGCAAGCGTCATCTCGTCCCCGTGTGGCAGCCGGCGGGAACGGGCGAGCAGCACGAAGGCCGGCGACGGCCGCAGGCGACGAAACCATTTCGCACGCAGCACACCGGACTGCCCGATGCGGCGAGAGGAAAGAGCGGAACCGCGCGAGCGCATGACAAAGCGCGTCCTGCGACGATACGCGCGGGGAAAGCGGCAGGGAGGAAGATCGGAGGGTAGTTCGTGACCACCTCGCTGGTTACTCCATGCGTGAATACCCGCCACAAACGCGAAGCCCCACGATGAATTCGCAGGGCTTCACAGGTTTGCCACTTGCCGTGGCCTAATTTCGTCACGTCACCGTGACGCATGCCGGCCTGTCGTCACCGGCTTCAGAGTCGCGCTGTCGGAAGTTTTATCGATAGGTCTGCCCTCCATTCACGACTTCACACTGCGCCCAGCCCTCCTGCAGGGAATCAAGTGGCGCGACTCGCGTCGCGCCCTTTGCCGCCTGCTCCGGTTTCCCGGGTCGGGATAATCCTCAAACATCCAGTCGAGGGTGGTCGCCGCCCGTTCGCCTCAGGTACACCCGCAACACGGGGCGCGCACAACAGCGAAACACTAGTGCAGCAACCGGATCATCAGTCGTTGGTTTGAGAATCCATCCCGAGCCGAATCACCGAAGCACTTTCAGTTGATGCTTTTCGCGGGTCCCCGTCAAGGTGTATTGGCGACTAATTGCACGCTAATCTGACTTAGGTCAATAAACATCCGCTTCTGGCCGGTTGCAGACGCTCGCCGCGGGATTGCCGTCTGATCAGGCTGCGCGGGAGGCAAAGACGGCAGAAGAATCAGGCCGTTGCATTTCCGAGGCCTGAAATTCACAAGATGCATTTGGCGAGAGCCTCGCCTGCCGTGGGCTCTCTACGCGATTGCCGTGTCTCTACAACACCTCAGGCGAAGCGCCGGGAGCGCCACTGCAAGAATAGCGCGAGGCACGATGCGCACACCGCAATGGCACACACCGCGATCCAGCCCGAGTGCGCGAGTGCCGTACTCGCGAGAAATGCTCCGGTTGCATTTCCGCCCCATACGTGAGCGCCGAACACGGTGTTGAAGCGGCTGCGCGCGTCGGGCGCGACCGAGGTGATGAGGGTCTGGTTCGCGACCAGGGTCGCGCGTATGCCGCAGTCGAGCAGCACCGCGCCGACGATCGCCGCGGCCAGCCACCACTGGGCGAAACCGAACACGATGAAGGCGGCGAGCACCAGGCACACGCCCAAGGTCACCACCCCGTAGGCGCCGCGGCGGTCCAGCCAGCGTCCGGCCGGCTGCGCGATGAGGATGCCGGCTGCGCCGGGGATTCCCATGAGGCCAGTCCGCGCCGGCCCGAAGCCGTGAAAGAGCAGCATCATCGGCGCGACCGTGGCCCAGAAGCCACCGTAGGAAATCCCGAGCAGGAACTGGATCGCCGAGGCGCGGCGCAGCGTAGCGTTGTCGCGGAGGAAGCGTCCGAGAGATCCGATGAGCGCGCCGTAGCCGAGCTGCGTGCGCGCCGGCGTGCTCGGCAGCCAGAGCGCCAGCGCGACCGCGAGTGCCGACAGCAGCACGGCCGCGCCCAGGTAGGTCCAGCGCCAGCCGAGAGTCGCGGCGGTGAGCCCGCCCGCCATGCGCCCGAAGAGGATGCCGAGGAACAGGCACGCGAAGATCGTGCCCATGACGCGGCCGCGCTTTTCCGGCGCCGCGAGCTCCGCCGCAAGCGGGATGATTACCTGCGCGAAGCAGGCGGTGGCGCCGACCACAAGGCCCGCGGCGGCGAGCGTGACGAGCGTAGGCGCCGCCGCCATCGCCAGCAGCGACGGAATCAGCACCGCGAGCAGCGACAGGATCACGCGGCGCTTGTCGAAGCGGTCGCCCAGAGGGACGAGGAATATCGTTCCGGCGAGGAATCCGCCGAAGGTGAGCGTGGCGACCCAGCCCGCCGACGCCGGGTCGGCATGGAACTCGGCGGCGAACGCCGCGAGCATCGGCGTCTGGTAGTGGATGGTGCCGGCGCCGGCGAATACCGCCACCGCGAGGAGCGGCATCACGCTGCGGGGTCCGGCGGTTCGGCGGGATTCGGTCACGTTGAGGGAAGACCCGCGCGAGCCGCGGGGCAGACCCGGCAAGGGTATCAGGGAAGCGAGACGCGCGGCGCGAACGTGCGGATAGAATAGCGGCATGCGACGCTTCGTCTGCCTCTGCGCTTTTGCGATGGCCTGTTCGGGCGCGATGGCGCAGTCCGCGCGCGCGCCGGCGAAGATGCTCGTAGGCTATCCTCCGGGCGGCGCGGTCGACATTCTCGGGCGGCTGTTCGCCGAGCCGATGGCCGAGGCGCTCGCGCGCACGGTGATCGTCGAGAACCGGCCGGGCGCGGTCGGGCAGATCGCCGCGGAAGCGCTAAAGGCCGCGGCGCCCGACGGCAACACGCTGATGGTCGCGCCTGATGCGACCGTGATCATCCGACCGCAAACGCTGTCGAAGCCGCCCTTCGATCCGCTCGCCGATTTTGCGCCCGTCGCACACGCGGGCAACTGGGCCTTCGCCCTGGGGATCCACGCCGGTTTGCCGCTGAAGACCCTCGCCGATTACGTGAGCTGGGCGAAGGCCAATCCCGACAAGGCGAGCTTCGCTTCGTCCGGCGCGGGCGGTTCGACGCATTTCTTCGGCGTGCTGCTCGGCCAGACTTTGGGCGTGCCGCTCACCCAGGTGTCCTACAAGGGCGCGGGACCCGCGATTCTCGACGTCGTCGCCGGGCACGTGCCTGCGACCATCCAGCCGCTCGGCACCCTGCTCGCGCAGGCGAAGGCGGGCAAGATCGCGGTGCTCGCGATGTCGGGCAGGGAGCGATCGCCGGGCGCGCCGGAGGTGCCGACTTTTGCCGAGCTGGGCTATGCTTCGCTCAGCGTCGAGGGCTGGTTCGGGATCTTCGCGCCGGCGGGGATACCCCCGGAAACGCTGGCGAAACTGAACGGAGCATTCGTGCAGGCGATGCGTGCGCCGGCAGTGAGAGACAAGATGCGCAACCTCGATCTCGAGGTGCGCGATATGAGCGCGGCGGAATTCGCAAGCGTCGTGAAGACCGATTACGGCCGCTGGGGACCGATCATCCGCGCCTCGGGTTTTCGCGGCGACAATTGATGGAGCCTGAGTGTTGACACGCTGCGCATTCGCACCCAGCGTCGCCGTATTGGGGGCCGCGCTGTGCGCGGCCGCATTGTATGCAGAAGCGGCGCAGGCTCAGGCTTATCCGTCCCGCCCGGTGCGGCTCATCGTCCCGTTTCCGGCCGGAGGCTCCTCCGACCTGCTCGGCCGCGCGCTGGCGAAGAAAATGAGCGAGGGGCTGCAGCAGCAGGTGCTGGTCGAAAACCGCGCCGGCGCCGGCGGCACGATCGGCGTGACGGCGGTTGCCCGGGCGCCCGCCGATGGCTACACCCTTGGCTTGGGCACCGTGTCCACGCTCGGCATGGCGCCGGTGGTGCGCAGGGAACCTCCATACGACTCGCTCGCCGCATTCGCGCCGATCAGCCTGGTCGCGAGCGCGCCCTTCCTGCTGGTGGTGAACGCCTCGGTTCCGGCGAAATCCGTGGGAGAACTCGTCGAGCTCGCAAGATCGCGGCCGGGCCAACTGAACTTCGCCTCGATCGGCGACGGCACGCTGCAGCATTTCAGCGGCGAAAGCTTCAAGTCGCTCACCGGCGCGAGCATGGTCCACGTCCCGTACAAGGGCGTCGCTCCTGCGCTGGTGGACCTGCTCGCCGGGCAGGTGCAGATCATGTTCGACGTGCTCGCCTCCTTTCAGGTGCAGAACATCCAGTCGGGCAGGCTGCGTGCGCTTGCGGTGCTGGGCCCCGTGCGGGTCGCGCAGCTGCCGTCGGTTCCGACGACGGCGGAAGCGGGATTGCGCGGCTTCGAAGTGACGGCGTGGTTCGGCGCGGTGGCGCCGCGCGGCGTGCCGTCTGAGATCGTCGCACGCCTCAACGCCGAGGTGCGCAAGGCGGTGGCCTCGGCGGAGATGCGCGATGCGATTTCGGCGCAGGGTTTCGAGCCGGCCGCGGGCTCGCCCGAGGAGTTCTCGGAACTGATCCGAACCGAAATGGAGAAGTGGGCCCGCGTGGTGAAGCTGACGGGATTCAAGGCCGAATGAGCGTCCTCACCAGCGCCGACGGGGTCGGACTGCACTACGAGGAAAGCGGCGCCGGCGCAGTGGTGCTCTTCGTGCACGAATTCGGCGGCTCGTGCCGCAGCTTCGACGCGCAGGTCAAAGCGTTTTCTCCGCGCTATCGCTGCGTCGCCTTTAACGCGCGCGGCTACCCGCCCTCGGGGGTTCCGGCGGCAGTCGCTGCGTATTCGCAGGACAAGGCGGTGGATGACATCGTCGTGGTGCTCGACCACCTCGGTGTTGACCGGGCGCACCTGGTCGGTGTTTCCATGGGTGCCGCGTCGTCGCTGCAGTTTGCGCTCAGGCATCCCGGGCGCTGCCTTTCGCTGACGCTCGTCGGCATCGGCTCGGGGTCCGACGACCCGAAGTCCTTCCGCGAGAATTCCGAGGCGACCGCGAAGCTCATCGACGTGGGCGGCATGGCGGCGCTCGCCGAGCAGATGAACAAGAACCCGAACCGCCGGCGCCTC
>JBGPTG010000043.1:0-15330 GCA_041490545.1 Gammaproteobacteria bacterium | reverse complement strand
GCTTCATCACCATGCTGCGCGTCGCTTGCGAGAACGGCGATGTCAACCGGCGGCTCGAGCGCCTGCTTTCGCTTCCCGACTCGGAGCGCCACGCGCTGGTGCATGCCTGGGTGTCCGATCTGCTGATCGCCAAGGCGCCCAAGGACTTCACCGCCGCCGTGGCCTGCCTCGCCGACGACAAGATCGCCGAAAAGGCCTACGAGGTGATTTACCAGTGCAAGCGGGAGGGGCGGGCGTAGTGCGTCGAACGCTTCTCCTCGTCGCCGCTGCGGTATTGTTCCCCACGCCAGCCCGCGCCGCCGTCACCTATTCCTTCGACTGGTATTGCTCCGGCTGCGCGAAGATCGGCATGGGCAGCAACGGAAAGGAAGGGCCGTACGGGTCGGGCGCGGCGTGCGAAGGCGCGCGCGCGTCGTTGAGCGGGAGCCCTCGCGACGCGCGGTTGCGGAGCGCGCTGCTTCAACCCGCAGCCTTGCACTTCCATGGGCCAGCCGGATGTTCCGCTTGCGCCGCCAGTGGCGTCCGCGCCATCGAAGTCGGCGCCGCCGCCCGCGGGCGCGCCGTTCTTCGATCCCCTCGCCGATCGGGTGCGGCGCGCGCCGACGAGGTGAAGCCGGCGAAGGGGGCCGCGGAGCCGCGCGAGATTTCCGGGAAGTGGCGCAACAGCTTCAGCTGGTACGAGGTGCGCGCCGCGCGGGATGCGGTCGAGATCGTGCTCGTGGAAACCTGTCGCATCCCCGACTGCGTCCGCCGGGAGTATCCGAACCGGCCGGTGTTCCGCGGCAGGTTCGAGGGCCGGCGGCTCGTCGGCGTGGTGCCGATTCGCACCGCGCTCGAGTCGGAGCAGAACGGCAGGCATTGCGCGACGCCGGTCGGAGAATTTCCCGCCGAGGGCAGCGTGTCGGAGGACGGCAGCGCGATCGCCTGGAAGGCGGTGCAAATCCCGGTCGGCGAAGGCTGCGCGCCGGTGGGGATTTCGCTCGGCACCTGGCGGCGCGGCTGAAGCCGCCTCAGATCTCCACGGTGAAGCCGGGCCGGAACCCGGTCAGCTCGTCCAGGTAGCCGCGCGGGTTGCACACCACGCGCGTGCCCTCCACGCTGTAGTCGAAGAAGGTGTGGGTGTGGCCGTGGATCCACAGCACCGCCCGGCCCATGAGATCCTCCAGGTCGAGAACGAAGCCCGGGTTCGTGTGGTGACCGGCGTAGCCCGGTGCGACGGAGCGCGGATGCGGCGCGAAGTGCGTGACCACGACGGTTTTCCCGGAGAAGGGCACGGCGAGCTTCGCTTCCAGCCAGGAGCGATGCCGGGTGCAAAGTGCGATCGCGTCCTCCGGTGCGAAAAGACGCGCGCCGCGGCGGATCCGCTGGTAGTCCGGCCTCAGCTTGCGCGCGGATTCGATCACCGCGGGACGCCCGGCCTCGGCGACGAGCGAGTAGTCGGTCCACAGGGTGCAGCCGAGAAAGCGCACGCCATCGAAGACAAGCTCGCTGCAATCGAGCAGCTCGACCGTGTTCGCGCGCGCCGCCGCCCGCAGGGAGTCCTGGACGGCGTCGAACTCGCCTTCGTAGTACTCGTGGTTTCCGGCGAGGTAGATCACCGGGCCGGCGAAAGTCCGGCGCGCCCACCCGATTCCGGCCGCGCCGTTGTCGATGTCACCCGCCAGCACCACCAGGTCTGCGCCCGCCTCCGGCGGCGAAAACGGCCGGCGCTCGAGGTGCAGATCGGAAAAAACCCGGAGTCGCATGAAGACGGCAGCGGGACTCGGTCGCCGCGCGTGTCGCGCTCTAGCGCCTTTTCTTCAGGCGTGCGGCTATCCTCATGCGCAGGGCGCTCAGGCGGATGAAACCCGCCGCGTCGGCCTGGTCGTAGGCGCCGCGGTCGTCCTCGAACGTCGAAATCGCCGGATCGAAGAGCGAGTCGGTCTTGGAGGCGCGGCCGACGGTGGTGACCGTGCCCTTGTACAGCTTCAGGCGCACCGAGCCGTTGACGGTCTTCTGCGACGCGTCGATGAGCCCTTGCAGCAGCCGCCGCTCCGGGCTGAACCAGTAGCCGTTGTAGATCATGCGCGCGTAGCGCGGCATGAGATCGTCCTTGAGCGCGAGCACTTCGCGGTCGAGGGTGATCGACTCCATCGCGCGATGCGCGCGCAGCATGATGGTGCCGCCGGGGGTCTCGTAGCAGCCGCGCGACTTCATGCCGACGTAACGGTTCTCCACCATGTCCAGGCGCCCGATGCCATGGCGCCCGCCCAGGTCATTCAGCTTCGCGAGCACCCTGGCGGGCGACATGCGCTTGCCGTCGATGGCGACGATGTCGCCGTGCCGGTAGCCGAGTTCCACGTACCGCGGCCGGGCGGGCGCCTTCTCGGGGCTGACGGTGCGGCGCCACATCGAATCCTCGGGCTCGTAGTCCGGGTCTTCCAGGATGCCGCCCTCGTAGGAGATATGCAGCAGGTTGGCGTCCATCGAATAGGGCGCCTTGCCCTTCTTCTTCGCGTAGTCGACGGGAATGCCGTGCTTCCGGGCATACTCGAGCAGCTTTTCCCGCGACAGAAGGTCCCACTCGCGCCACGGCGCGATGATGCGCACATCCGGCATGAGCGCGTACGCCCCGAGCTCGAAGCGCACCTGATCGTTGCCCTTGCCGGTGGCGCCGTGCGAGATCGCGTCCGCGCCGGTCCGCCTGGCGACCTCGACCAGATGCTTGGCGATGAGCGGCCGGGCGATCGAGGTGCCGAGCAGGTATTCGCCCTCGTACACCGCATTGGCGCGGAACATCGGGAACACGAAGTCGCGCACGAACTCCTCGCGCAGGTCCTCGATGAAGATCTGCTTCACGCCGAACATGCGCGCCTTCCTGCGCGCGGGCGCGAGTTCCTCGCCCTGGCCGATGTCGGCGGTGAAGGTCACGACTTCGCAGCCGTAGCGGTCCTGCAGCCACTTGAGAATGACCGAGGTATCCAGCCCGCCCGAATACGCGAGCACGACTTTCCTGATTTGTTTGAGAGCTGTCACTTCTTCACCTTGCCCAGCAGCAGAAATTCCATGAGCGCCTTTTGCGTATGCAGCCGGTTCTCCGCCTCGTCCCATACCGCGCTTTGCGGCCCGTCGATGACCTCGGCGGCGACTTCCTCGCCGCGGTGCGCGGGCAGGCAGTGCATGAAGAGCGCGTTCTTCTTCGCCGCGCGCATCATGTCGGCGTCGACCTGCCAGTTCTCGAAGTCGCGCTTGCGCGCGTCGTTCTCCGCTTCGAAGCCCATGCTGGTCCAGACGTCGGTGGTGACCAGGTCGGCGCCGCGTGCGGCGTCCATCGGATCGGCGAAGCTTTCGTAGTGGTCGTCGTTGTAGATGCCGGCGCGCTCGGGCTCGACCTCGTATCCGGGCGGGGTCGAGACGTGCACGTTGAAGTCGAACACGGTGGCCGCCTGCAGCCAGGTGTTGCACACGTTGTTCGAGTCCCCGATCCAGGCTACGGTCTTGCCCTTGATCGCGCCGCGCTGCTCGATGAAGGTGTAGATGTCGGCGAGCACCTGGCAGGGGTGGTATTCGTTGGTGAGCCCGTTGATCACCGGGACGCGCGAATGGGACGCGAAGCGCTCGATGATGTCCTGTTCGAAGGTGCGCACCATTACCAGGTCGCACATGCGCGAGACCACCTGGCCCGCGTCCTCGACCGGTTCGCCGCGACCGAGCTGGGTGTCGCGCGTGTAGAGATAGATGGCGGTACCGCCGAGCTGGTGCATGCCGGCCTCGAACGACATGCGCGTCCGCGTTGAGGGCTTCTCGAAGATCATGGCGAGCGTGCGGTCCTCGAGCGGCCAGTAACGCCGGTAGCGCTTGAACTGGTCCTTGATCCAGCGCGTGCGCGCGAACAGGTGCTCGTACTCCGCGCGCGCGAAGTCCTTGAATTGCAGGTAATGCCGCAGCTTCGCCGGAGCCTTTTTCATGCGCGCGCTGCGACCGTGGCCGGAGCCTGGGCGAGAAAGCCGCGCACCAGCGGCACCAGGATGGCGATGACCTGGCGCGCCTCGGACTCGTTCATCACCAGGGGCGGCAGCAGGCGGATCACCTTGTCCATGGTGACGTTGATGAGCAGACCGGCCTCCAGCGCGAGGCCGACCAGGTCGTTGCAGGCGCGGTCTAGCTCCACGCCTATCATCAGGCCGTGCCCGCGGATCTCCCGGACGCCGGGGGTGCCGCCCAGGCCCTCGCGCAGACCCGCGAGAAGCAGCGCGCCGATGTGCCCGGCGTTCTGCAGCAGGCCGTCCTCTTCGATGACGGCGAGCGTCGTGAGCGCCGCCGCGCAGGCGAGCGGGTTGCCGCCGAAGGTCGAGCCGTGCGTGCCGGGCTTGAACACCTCGGCGGCGGCCCCGCGCGCGAGGCAGGCGCCGATGGGAACGCCGGAGGCGAGGCCCTTGGCGAGCAGCATCACGTCGGGCTGGATTCCGGCGTGCTGGTACACGAACCATTGGCCGGTCCTTCCCAGGCCGCACTGGACTTCGTCGACCATCAACAGCCATCCGCGCTGGTCGCAGATCTCGCGCAGGTTCCTCAGGTACTCGAGGCTGGAGATGTTGATCCCGCCCTCGCCCTGTATCGGTTCCACCAGCACCGCGACCACGTTCGCATCGTGCGCGGCGACCTGGCGCACCGATTCGATGTCGTTGAACGGAACGCGCACGAAGCCCCCGACCAGTGGTTCGAACCCTGCTTGCACCTTGCGGTTACCCGTGGCCGAGAGCGTCGCCAGCGTGCGACCGTGAAAGGCCTTGTCCATGACGACGATCGCCGGGCTGTCTACGCCCTTGCCGTGGCCGTGCAGGCGCGCGAGCTTGATCGCCGCCTCGTTGGCTTCGCAGCCCGAGTTGCAGAAAAACACGCCGTCCATGCCGCTGATCGCGGCGAGCTTGTCCGCGAGGCGCTCCTGCTCGGCGATCCGGTAGAGGTTGGAAGCGTGGATGAGGCGTGCGCTCTGCTCGGCGATGACCCGGGTGAGGCGGGGATGGCCGTGGCCTAGCGTGTTGACCGCGATCCCGGCCAGGGCGTCGAGGTATTTCCTGCCGGATTCGTCCCAGAGCCAGACGCCCTCGCCGCGTACGAATGCGATGGGAATCCGCTGGTAGGTGTTCATCAGGTGTGACATGGTTTCTTCCGTCAATTCGAAAAGCACAACAGCACGAGCGTTGCGCGAAAATTCTATCGGGACGCGCCCTGCGGCGCGCGGACATTTGCGCTTACTGCTGAACGCGGCGTCGTCGGGGGCGGGGTCGAACTGGCGACAAAACGGGCGAAAACCTAGCGCCTGAATGTCGCGCTGCCGGGAACCGGTCGGAGGTCATTGCGTCGCCCTGTGCGATAATCAAATTTCGCTTGAGGGCCAGTAGCTTAGCATACTGAATCGGGGATGGGAACGCGGCTCACCGTATTCAATCAGAAGGGCGGGGTCGGAAAGACGACGACCGTTCTCAATCTCGGGGCCGCGCTCGCGTTGCGCGGGGCCGCACCCCTGCTCGTGGATTTGGATGCTCAAGCGCACCTGAGTTCGATACTCAACCCGGCTGCGTCGAGCAGCGAGAGCCTGTTCGCCTACTACAGCTCGGGCAAGCCTTTGCGCGACATCGCGCGTCCAGTGAGGTTCGGCGGCGAACTCGTCCCGGCCCACGCCGAGCTGATCAAGGTGGATGCGCTTTTCGGCAAGGGCCCGGACATTCTCAACCGGTTGAAGCAGGGGCTGGACGCCGGCGGCGAAACCAGGCGCCCGGTCCTCATCGACTGCTGCCCGATGCTGGGCGTGCTGTCGCTGTCGGGCGTGTTCGCTTCCGAGCGGGTCCTGATTCCGATATCGACCGACTACCTCTCGCTCAACGGCGCGCTCGCCCTCGACCGCACGCTGAAGGCGCTGGAACACGTGCTCAAACGGCGCGTCGAGCGGCGTTTCGTGCTGACCCGTTTCGACGGGCGCCGCCGCATGTCGCACGATATCGCGGGCCAACTCGAGGCCCGCTTCGGCGCTGAGCTTTGCCAGACGCGCATCGCCGAAGCAGTGAGCATCGCCGAGAGCCCCGCGTTCGGCAAGGACATCTTCAGCCACGCGCCCGGCAGCCGCGGCGCGCAGGACTACGCGAGCCTGCTCGATGAACTGGTGACGACGGGGTTTTTCGAGGTGTGAAACGCGCGGCTACTTGCTGATCAGCGACACGACTTCCTCGAAGCTGATGCTGTCCCCCGGCCTGGCGGCGGCGGGGGCATAGGCCCGCTGCAGCATGGCCGGCTTCATGATGTTGCGCTCCAGGATTTCGCAGTGCAGGTACATCTGCCGCAGCTTGCGCTCGGCGTCCGCCTCGTCGCGACCATGGATCATCAGGTGCTCGACCACCAGCCCGTGCCGCGTGCGGATGCGGAAGGCGAACTTGGTGGTAGTCAATGCTGGCAGCATGGTCTCCCCGAGCCGGAACTTATAGCATGCCAATCCGGCACTTGCAACCTGCCCAAGGGGGTTGAAAACGATCCGTCAGGTTCCGGCCTGCCCCCCCGTCCCCGGGGGTCAGCCGATGCGCTTCATGCCCCGCTCCTCGGCCGGTTTGAGCACGCGCAGGCAGGGCACGTGGCCGTCGTAGACGATGCCGTGCAGCTCGACGCGCTTCTGCGCGCGCAACAGGCCTACGAGGTAGTTGACGATCTCGCGGGTGATGACCTGCCCGGGGACGAGCACCGGGATCCCGGGGGGGTAGGGCACGATCTGGTCGGCGCAGACCCGGTCGAGCAGTTCGCGGCGTATGTTGTTCCTCTCGTCGACCACCGGCACCATTTCCCCCCCGCAGTAGAAGGCGTCGCGCGGCAGGAAGCGCAGCCGGCTGAACCCCGGTATCTCGGGAAAGCGGTACAGGCGCCGCGGCGTGCGGCCCTCGCGGGCGATGCGCATGAGCGCGTCGTACAGTCGCGAGACCTTGCTGCGTGTGGTGCCGATGGTGAGCAGCAGAGTCAGCGTGTTGAACGTCGATTTCTCCACCTGGATGTTATAGCGGTCGAACAGTTCGCGCTGCAGGTCCTCGACGGCATAGCCGCAGCTGGAAATGTCGACCGTGACCTTGGTCGGATCGAGGCGGATGTCGTCGTGCCTGATTTCCTCGGGGAGCAGTTCGTCGAGATCGAGCACGCGGAAGACGCCGGTGGAGTTGATCTGCGCGCGCAGCTCCTGCGCGAGCGTGAGCGTGCGCGACAGCAGCTTGTAGCCTTCCATCACCGCCTGCTTCCTCGCCACGTCGAGGCTCGCGATCATGCTGTACTGCGGGCTGGTCGAGGTGTGCATGTTGAAATTCTCGCGGAACAGGTGCTCGTTGAAGTTCCGGTCGTTGACGTGGATCATCGAGGCCTGCGAGAAGGCCGACAGCACCTTGTGCGTGCTCTGCGTCGCGTAGTCCGCGCCCGCCTCGAGCGCGGTGGGGCGGAAGGCCGGGTGGAAGCGCGCAAACCCGTACCAAGCCTCGTCCACGATCACCTTGATGCCCTTCTTGTGCGCGGCCTCGACGATGGGCGCGAGGTCGTAGCGCAGGCCGTCATAGGTACAGGAGGTGAGGATCAGCGCCTGCGCGTCGGGGTGCTTGCGGATCGCCGACAGCAGGGTCTTGCGGGGCACCGGCCCGTAGAGGCTGTACTTGGCGTTGACCGAGGAATCCAGATAGACCGGATGCGCGCCGGAGAGCACCACGCCGTGATGCACCGACTTGTGGCAGTTGCGGTCGAGCAGCAGCTTCTCGCCAGGCGCGAGCAGCGTCTGGAAGATGACCTTGTTGGCGGTGGAGGTGCCGTTGGTGGCGAAGAAGGTTCGCCGCGCGCCGAACGCTTTGGCGGCGACCGTCTGCGCCTCGGCGATCACGCCGGTCGGCTCCATGAGCGAATCCAGCATTTTCACCGACACCGACAGGTCGGCGTCGAAGATATGCTCGCCCATGAAGTCGTAGAAATCATTGACCCAGGGGCTTCCCCGCAGCGATTCCCCCGACGAGTGGCCCGGCGTATGCCAGGAGTCCTTCGCCATCCACACGTAGTTCTTCAGCTGATCGTAGAAGGGCGTGCGCGAGCGCTCCTGGATCTGCGCGTTGAGGATCCGGTACATGCCGCGGTAGTCGCGCTCCTCGCGGTAGAAGTAGCCGTCGACCGCCTCGGCGAACAGCGCGTCGACGATTTCATCTTCCTGTTCCTGTGCGATGAGGATGTAGACGTCGAGCTCGGGACGGAAGCGCGTCACGCGCCTCACCAGTTCGAGCGCCGACATCTCCTTCTTCGCGTTCTTCTGCTTGAGCGTGTAGAGCTTGTCGTCGACCACGACGGCCTGCAGATCGCCATCCTCCTCGATCGTGGCGAGCGCGTCGCGCGCGTTGCCGACGCCGGAAAACGTGATGCCGAGGGGATTGTCGAGCGACCGTGCCGCGGCGTTGAGTCCCTTGACGAACTCCCTGAGCACGAGCGGCTCGTCGTTGATGATGAGGACCCGGCTGACCGGCTTTTTCATGGAATGTCGGGGAAAAGCAAAAGCGGATTGTTGCGGCAAAGCGCCGGGGAGCGCAAGGAGGGGGTGTTATGCCCTGCCGTTCCGTGGAAAGGGTCAGGCGCGGGGCCGAAAAAAAGGGCGGCCAGCGCCGCCCGTTCGTCGTGCCGCGATGGCCGGAGATCTACCCGGGCATGGCCTTCAGCTGCGCAGCCAGCTGGCTCTTGTGGCGCGCCGCCTTGTTCTTGTGAATCACCTTCTTGTCCGCGATCCGGTCGAGGATGCCGCAGGCGGTACTGAAGATCTTCCCCGCCGCGGCCTTGTCGCCGGCCTTGATCGCCTTGGTGACGCTCTTCACCGCGGTGGCGAGCGCCGAGCGCAGGCTCGCGTTGTGCTGGCGCCGCTTCTCGGACTGTCGGGCGGCCTTGCGCGCGCCCTTGGTGTTTGCCATGTGGGTCCCGCATTCGATTCGATGGGAGGGGCGTGATTGTAATCGGTGCCGCGGGGCGGCGCAAGGTTCGCGGTTCATGAAAGCTATAATCCGCGCATGAATCTGCTCAGGGCGGTCGCGACGGTGAGCGGCATGACGCTGGTCTCCCGCGTGACCGGGTTCCTGCGCGACCTCATCATCGCGCGCCTGTTTGGCGCCGGGCTGGCGACCGACGCGTTTTTCGTCGCCTTCCGGATTCCCAACCTGCTGCGGCGCCTGTTCGCCGAAGGGGCCTTTGCGCAGGCCTTCGTTCCGGTCCTCTCGGAGCACAAAACGCGCGAGGGCGAGGCGAGCACCCGCACGCTCATCGATCGCACCGCGACGCTCCTCACGCTTGCCCTGCTCGCGGCGAGCGTGCTTGGCGTTGCGCTCGCGCCGGCCATCATCTGGGTGAGCGCGCCGGGATTCGCCGCCGACGCGGACAAATTCGCGCTGACGGTGGCGATGCTGCGGGTGACCTTCCCCTACATCCTGTTCATTTCGCTCGTCTCGCTCGCCGGGGGCATCCTCAATACCTGGAGCCGCTTTGCCATTCCCGCGTTTACCCCGACACTGCTCAATGTGTCGTTCATCGCGGGCGCCCTGCTGTTTGCGCCCTACTTCGATCCGCCGGTGAAAGTGCTCGCCTGGGCGGTGCTCGCCGGTGGCGTGCTGCAACTGGCGCTGCAGGTTCCGGCGCTGGCGAGAATCGGCATGCTGCCGCGCCCGGCCCTGTCGCTCTCGGATCCCGGGGTGCGCAGGATCCTCTCGCTGATGGCGCCGGCGGCGCTCGGCGTGTCGGTCAGCCAGATCAGCCTGCTCATCAACACGATATTCGCCTCGTTCCTCGAGAACGGCAGCGTGTCCTGGCTCTACTATGCCGACCGGTTGATGGAATTTCCCACCGCCCTCCTCGGCGTGGCGCTCGGCACGGTGCTGCTGCCGAGCCTGTCGAAGTACCACGCCGCCGCGGCTGACGGCGAATTCTCCACGCTCCTCGACTGGGGGCTGCGGCTGACCTTCATCCTCGCGGCCCCGGCGGCGGTCGCGCTGGCGCTGCTGTCGGTGCCGCTGGTGACGACGCTGTTTCACTACGGGCAGTTCGGCGAGCGCGACGTGTGGATGACGCGCCAGGCGCTCATCGCCTACAGCGCGGGGCTGCTCGGGCTGATCCTGGTGAAAGTGCTGGCGCCGGGCTTTTACGCGCGGCAGAATATTGCCACCCCCGTGCGCATCGCGATCGTCACGCTGATAGCGACCCAGCTCATGAATGCCGCATTTATCGCCCCCCTGAAGCACGCGGGATTGGCCCTTTCGATAGGCTTGGGGGCCTGCCTCAACGCGGGATTGCTGTATCGCGGGCTGCGCAGGCACGGGATTTTCCAGCCTCGGCCGGGGTGGAGGATCTTCGCGATCAAGGTGACGGCGGCGCTGGCGGCCATGGCGGCAGTGCTGTGGCTGGCGATGGGTCCGGAGCGCTGGTGGCTGGGCGCCTCCGGGGTGGTTCGCGGTGGCGCGATTGCGGGCCTCGTTTGCCTGGGGGCCGCCGTGTATTTCGGCAGCTTGTGGGCGCTCGGCTTCCGGCTGCGCGATTTCGCCCGCCGCGCGGCGTGACGCGATGAATGCGCGGCTGGAGCCCTTCGCCGAGTTCGTGTCGCGGGAGCAGTTCGATCTCGCCGAGGCGAGCCTCATGCTCGCCCAGGACATCTATCCGGACGTCGACGTCTCCACGTATCTCGGCCAGCTCGATGGCATCGCCGCGGCGATCAGGAAGCGGCTCGCCGACGACGCCTTCGCCGAGCAGAAGGTGATCGCGCTCAACTACTACCTGTTCAACGAAATGCGTTTCTCGGGGAACGTCGAAGACTATTACGATCCTCGCAACAGCTACCTGAACGAAGTCATCGAGCGACGCACCGGCATCCCCATCACGCTGGCGATCCTCTACCTGGAAGTCGGCAGGCGCCTCGGCCTGAACCTGAAGGGTGTGTCCTTTCCAGGACACTTCCTCGTCAAGCTCGCCGTGAAGCGCGGGCAGCTGGTGCTCGACCCGTTTATCGGCGGCGAGGCCCAGTCCGAGGCCGATCTGCGGCAGCGCCTCGCGCAGGTGCTGCCGCCAACGGAGGCGGGGAACGCCCAGCTAGATCGGTATCTCGAGCCGGCGACCCCGCGCCAGATCGTCGCCCGCCTGCTGCGCAACCTGAAGAACATCTACCTGCATGGCGGCAAACTCGAATCCGCCCTCGCGGTGATGCAGCGCATGCTGCTGGTGATGCCGGAGTCCGCCGAGGAATTGCGCGACCGCGGGCTGATCTACCAGCAGCTCGACTGCTTCAGGCCGGCGCTCTCCGACCTGCAGAACTACCTGCGGCGACGCCCCGAAGCGTCCGACGCCGTGGAAATCCACGGGAAGATCGTCGAGCTGAGGCAAGCGAGCGCCAGGCTCAACTAGGGACGCTCTGAACAACCGCTGATTTCGTCATTCCGCCCCCGATTAAGGCACTCGAGGGCAGGCTCCAGCGGGAATCCAGGAATTTCAACCGCTCGCCCGCGCCGTCCTGCGGCAACGGGCGTCGAGTGCGGGGAAACGCCGCTATAATCCGTGACTTTGCAGTCTTCTCTTCGGTTCTCATGCTGCTTACGCACGGCGCATCCGGCGCCGCGTTGCCTCCGGTTGCCTTGACGGTCGGCAATTTCGACGGGGTGCATCGCGGCCACCAGGCGATGCTCGAACGTCTCACCGGCGAAGCGCGCAGGCGGCGCCTGGCGAGCTGCGTGCTGACCTTCGAGCCGCACCCGCGCGAGTTCTTTGCGCCGCAGGCGGCGCCGACGCGGCTTACGTCGCTGCGCGAGAAGTGCGAGTTGCTCGCCGCGCGCGGCCTGGAGCGCGTGCACGTGCAGCGATTCACCCCCGACTTCGCGGCGCTGGCGCCCGAGGCCTTTGTCGAACAGACGCTCGCCGGTCACCTGAACGCGCGCTGGTTGCTGGTGGGCGAGGATTTCCGCTTCGGCGCGAAGCGCGCCGGCGACCTTCCCGCGCTGAAGCGCCTGGCAGCCCGGCAGGGGTTCGAGGTTGCCGTGATGCCGGTCGTCGCGCACGCGGGCACGCGCGTGTCGAGCTCGGCGGTACGCGCCGCGCTCGCCTCGGGCGATCTCGCCTCGGCCGAAGCGCTGCTCGGCCGCCCCTACAGCATCAGCGGTCGCGTGGTGCACGGAAGGAAGCTCGGCCGCGAGCTCGGGTTCGCGACCGCCAACGTGCAGTTGAAGCACAATCGCCCGCCGCTCACCGGCATCTACGCGGTGAAGGTGCACGGCGCCGCCGGGGAAGCCCTTCCGGCGGTGGCAAGCCTGGGGGTGCGGCCGACGATCACCGCGAGCGGCCGGGCGGTGCTCGAGGTGCACCTGTTCGAATTTTCCGGCGACCTGTACCGCACGCACCTGCGCGTCGAGTTTCTGAAGAAGATCCGCGACGAGGAAAAGTACTCCGGTCTGGAAGCGCTCAAGGCCCAGATCGGACGCGACTGCGAATCCGCCAGGCGCTTTCTCCTGGAACATCGCGATGCCTGACGACAAGCCCGACTACAAGAGCACGCTCAACCTTCCCGACACGCCTTTCCCGATGCGCGGCGATCTCGCCCGGCGCGAGCCGCAGTGGGTCAGCGAGTGGGACGAGAAGGGCGTCTACGGGAAGATCCGCGCCGCCTCGAAGGGACGGCCGAAATTCGTTCTGCACGACGGCCCGCCCTATGCCAACGGCGACATCCATATCGGCCACGCGGTCAACAAGATCCTCAAGGACGTCATCACCAAGTCGCGCAACATGGCGGGCTTCGATGCTGTCTACGTGCCTGGCTGGGATTGCCACGGCATGCCGATCGAAGTGCAGATCGAAAAGACCCACGGCAAGAACATCCCGGTGGAGCAGACGCAGAAGCTGGCGCGCGCCTACGCCACCGAGCAGATCGCGCGGCAGATGAAGGATTTCAAGCGCCTGGGCGTGCTGGGCGACTGGGGCCACCCCTACACGACCATGGCCTATCGCAACGAGGCCGACGAGATCCGCGCGCTCGGCGAGCTGATCGGCAAGGGCTATGTCTACCGCGGCTTGAAGCCGGTGAACTGGTGCTTCGACTGCGGCTCGGCGCTGGCCGAAGCCGAGGTCGAGTACATGGACAAGCGCGACATCGCCGTCGACGTCGGTTTTCCATTCGCCGAGCCCGACAGGATTGCCAAGGTCTTCGGCCTCGCGAAGCTGCCGGCCGACAAGGGTTGGATCGTCATCTGGACTACTACGCCGTGGACCATTCCCGCGAATCAGGCGCTGAACGTGCATCCGGAGTTCAACTACGATCTGGTTGCGACGGAACGCGGCCTGCTGATTCTCGCCACCGATCTGCGCGATGCCTGCCTCGCGCGCTACGGTCTCACGGGCAGGACACTGGCCTCGTGTAAAGGGGCGGCGATGGAACTGATCAATTTCCGCCATCCGTTCTACGACCGCGTGTCGCCTGTCTATCTCGGCGAATACGTGACGCTCGACACCGGCACCGGCATCGTGCACTCCTCGCCCGCGTACGGCGTGGAGGACTTCGAGTCCTGCCGCCGCTACGGCATGAAGGACGACCAGATCCTTACTCCGGTGATGGGCGATGGCCGGTACGCTTCCTCACTGCCTTTTTTCGGCGGCGTGAATATCTGGAAAGCCAATCCCGAGATCGTGAAAAAGATTGAAGAGATGGGCAACCTTTTCAAGGCCGCGTCCTATGAGCACAGCTACATGCACTGCTGGCGGCACAAGACGCCAATCATCTACCGCGCCACCACGCAGTGGTTCGCCGGCATGGAGGAGGTACCCGGCTACAACGGCGCGAAACCGAAGGAAACACTGCGCGCCACGGCGCTGCGCGGCATCGAGGCGACGCGCTTCTACCCGGCCTGGGGCCAGGCGCGCCTGCACGGCATGATCGCCAACCGCCCGGACTGGACGCTGTCGCGCCAGCGCCAGTGGGGCGTGCCGATGCCGTTTTTCATCCACAAGGAGAGCGGCGCGCTGCATCCGAAGACGCTCGAACTGCTCGAACAGGTGGCCAAGCGCGTGGAAGAGGGCGGCATCGAGGCCTGGCAGCGCATCGAGCCGAAGGACCTGCTCGGCGCCGAGGCGGATCAGTACGAGAAGGTGAAGGACACGCTCGACGTCTGGTTCGACTCCGGATCCACCCATCAGACCGTGATGGGCGGGCCGGAAGGCGAAAAGACCGGCGCCGGCTCGCACGGCCGCGAACTGAAGTTTCCCGCCGACCTTTATCTCGAGGGTTCGGACCAGCACCGCGGCTGGTTCCATTCCTCGCTGCTCGTCTCCTGCATGATGAACGGCGTGCCGCCCTACAAGGGCCTGCTCACCCACGGCTTCGTGGTCGACGGCCAGGGCCGCAAGATGAGCAAGTCGCTCGGCAACGTCATCGCACCGCAGAAGGTGTCCGATACGCTCGGCGCCGAGGTCCTGCGCCTGTGGGTGGCGAGCACCGATTATTCTGGCGAGCTGTCGATCTCCGACGAGATCCTCAAGCGCGTCGTCGAGGGCTATCGGCGCATCCGCAATACCTTGCGCTTCCTGCTCGTCAATGTTTCGGACTTCGATCCGCAACAACACGCGCTGCCGCCGGCCGAATGGCTGGAGATCGACCGCTATGCGGTGGCGCTTGCCGCGGAACTGCAAAAAAACATGCTCGCCGACTACGAAAAATACGAATTCCATCCGGCGATGTCCAAATTGCAGACTTTCTGCTCCGAGGACCTGGGCGGCTTCTATCTCGATATCCTCAAGGACCGGCTCTACACCTGCGGCACGGATTCCAAGGCGCGCCGCGCGGCGCAGAACGCACTGTGGCATATCACCCAGAGCCTGCTGCGCCTGATGGCGCCGATCCTCTCCTTCACCGCGGAGGAGGCTTGGAAGATGTTCAGTCCGGGCGACGACACGATTTTCGTGCACACCTACTACGGCTTTCCCGCAATACCGGACAATGCGGCGCCACTCGACAAGTGGACCAGGCTGCGCGCGGTCCGCTCCGATGTCACCAAACAACTCGAGGAAGCGCGCACCGCGGGCAAGATCGGTTCCTCGCTGCAGGCGGAAGTGGAGATCAAGGCCGGCGGCGAGAAGCTTGCCTTGCTGCAGTCGCTCGGCGATGACCTGCGCTTCGTGCTCATCACTTCGAAGGCGGTGGTGACGGCGGCCGCCGGCGCATCCGGCGAAGCGGTGATCGTCACGCCCAGCATGCATCCCAAATGCGAGCGCTGCTGGCACTGGCGCGCCGACGTGAACGCCGACGCGAGGCACCCGATGCTGTGCGGGCGCTGCCTCTCCAACCTG
>JBGPTG010000042.1:0-15568 GCA_041490545.1 Gammaproteobacteria bacterium | reverse complement strand
TCGGTCGCCGCGCTGCGCAGGAAGCTTCCCCCGGGCGGACCCATCCCCGAGGACTACGAGTTCGAGGAAGGCGCGGCCGACATCGATGATACGGAGACCGTGCGCCGCGTGAAGCTGTCCGAGCTGTTCCAGCGCGACGCGAGCCTCGTCGTCTACAGCTATATGTACGGTCCGGCGATGGCCAAAGCCTGCCCGATGTGCACCTGCATGCTCGACAGCCTGGACCGGGCCGTGCCGCACGCCGGGCAGCGCATCAACGTGGTGGTCGTGGCGAAGTCGCCGATCCAGCGCATCCGCGCCATCGCGCGCGAGCGCGGCTGGCGCAACCTGAGGCTGCTCTCCTCCGCCGGCAACACCTACAACCGCGACTACCGCGGCGAGAACGAAAAGGGATCGCAACTGCCCGCGCTCAACGTGTTCGCGCGCAAGGGCGGCAGGATCCACCACGCCTACTGCACCGAGCTGATGTTCGCCCCGAGCGACCCTGGGCAGAACGGCCGCCACGTCGACGCGATCTGGCCGCTGTGGAATCTGTTCGACTACACGCCGGAAGGGCGGGGGACCGATTGGTATCCGAAGCTCGCGTACGGCGTGTAACGCCCGGGTGGAAATCCCGGGGTTCGCCCCCATTTGGTCTGTTCCGACGAACGGGAACGCCATGGCCACGACCGATACTTGCAACCTCGACCAGCTGCGGCCCGCGCTGCTGCAGCTCCACAAGACGCTGCTCGACGCCCAGCGCGTCCGCCACGAGCGCGAGAACGGCCGCGTCGAATCCCGGGGCGAGCTGCTGGATCTGGTGCTCCGGGACGCGTCTTTCGAATGGCTGCGCGTGCTCTCGGCGCTGATCGCGCGCCTAGACGAGCTCGCCGCGGTCGACGACGAGGACGCGAGCGGGGAGATGCGCGGGGTGATCGACAGGCTGCGCACGCTGGTGCGCTTCGAGGGCAACAGCGGGTTCACCGATCCCTATCGGGAGATCATCGAAGCCGTGCCCGACGCGCTGGTCGCGCACGTGCAGCTCTCGCGCCTGCTGGCGGATTTCGGGGCGGCCGGCCGGACCGGATAAGAACACGCCTGAACTCGGGCCAAGGCGCTGCAGGCCTGCGAGGAGCGAGCTGCGCGAGGCCCGCTGGCGCGCGGACCTGGACCTGAATTCCGCTAGCGGTACTCGTCGCGCCGAACCACGATCAGGTGGAATGCGCTCCGGCTCTGCGGGAATCCCGCTGTGCGGGCGCGCCCGTATTTGCAGGAGCGCTTCGCTCGGCGCGGCGCGAGGCCATGAATGCCGCGCGCGCGCCCACCGCCTTGAGCAGGGCAGCGCCGAATTTCGGGCTCCTTTTCACCAGATGCAGGAACATGTGTCGGCTCATCGCGAGCAGCGCGCAGTCGGTTTCCGCCACCGCGGTGGCGAGTCGCGGCCTGCGGTCGACGAGCGACATTTCGCCGAACAGGCCGCCAGTGCCGATTTTTTCGACGACGGAATCTCCGATGCTGATCGCGACGCGGCCTTCGAGCACCGCGAACAGGGCCACGCCGACGTGCCCCTCTCTCATGATGATCCTTCCGGCCTCGTAGCGGAAACGCGCCGCGGGACCGAGCACCTGCGCGAGATCGGAGAGCAGTTGCTCATCCAGCGCGCCGGCTTCTCTCCACTCGGTGTCCGCCGCAGAAGCGAGTGTGCCGAGGCTGGCGATCGTATCGCGCAGGCGGCTCGCCATGACGCTCATCAGCATGAGCGCGAAGCCGGGGTTCGTGCCGAGCGCGGTCTGAAACTGCCCGTCGTCCAGGCCGATCACCCGGCACTCGCGCTCCGCCACCGCCGACGCGCTGCGCGGCATCCGGCCCATCGGGGCCATCTCGCCGAAAATCTCGCCGGCCCGGAGGGTGGCGACGCGCTCGTCATTCGCGAAAATGCCGAGTTCGCCCTCCAGAAGCAGGTAGATCGGGTTGGGCAGCAAGGGCAGGCTTTTCCGGTTTTCGGAGAAAATGGTCGTGCCCTTCGCGATCGTCTGCGGTTTGCCCGCGGACCGGAAGAAATCCAGCGCGACCGCCGGATCGTAGAGGGAACGACTCGCGGAATTGCGGGGACTCGTCGTATCCAATTCTTCTCCTCCCGGGGATCGGCCGCTTCAGGGGGCGCGTTTCGCGCTTCGCTGCCTTCCAGGATTATGCCCGCGGATCGAGGGCGGAAAAGGGGGAATGAAGCCGCGAAGCGGTCATATTCCATACCACGCGAGCTGCCGGTGCCCTTCTCGCGGGTCTATACTCCTTTTCGCCGTTCACAACCCAGGGAGACATTCATGAAGAAATCGCGTTTGATATTCGCCGCGGTGCCCGCCGTTCTCGCCGCCGCGGCGCTCGCGCAGGCAAACCTCGTGCAATTCCTTCCCGACCAGATCAAGTGGACCGCGACGCCGCCCGGCATCACCCAGGGCGCGCAGTCGGCGGTGCTCTCCGGTCCTCTCGACAAGGCGAACCCGTATACCCAGCGCGTGCACCTGGCGGCGGGCGGCATGATCACGCCGCACACCCACCCGGACAATCGCTACACCACCGTTCTCTCCGGCGAGCTCTACGCGGGCCTGGGCGAGACCATGGACGCGGCCAAGACCATCCGCTACCCGGCGGGGGCATTTTTCATCATGCCGGCCGGGCAGGTGCACTACTCGTGGGCGAGAAATGGCGAGGTCACCTACCAGGAATCCGGCATGGGGCCGACCGGGACCAACTTCCTGAAGAAATGAGTGGAAGCGCCGGCGGCGCCGTCTCCGGCCTGGATTGGAATCTTCGCCGGGACCCGAGGTAACCAATAACAAGGAGCATCTGCAATGCTGACGCTTTTCTACGCCCCCGGCGCCTGTTCGATGGCGGCCCACATCGTGCTCGAGGAATCGGGCGAGAAGTACCAGCCGCAGCGCATGGATTTGACCAAGGGTGAGCAGAAGACGGCGGAGTACATGAAGATCAATCCGCTCGGCCGGGTGCCGGCGCTGAAGCTGGACGACGGCTCGCCGCTCGCGGAGAACACGGCGATCCTGCCTTTTCTCGGCAAGCGCTTCGGCATGTGGCCGGCCGATCCGATCAAGGAGGCGAGGGCGCTTTCGGTGATCGGGTTTTTCGCTTCGAGCGTGCATCCGGCGCACGCCCACATCGGCCGGACGGAGCGCTACACCGAGGACAAGGCCGCCTTCCCGGGCATCCAGGCGATGGGGAAGAAGACTTTCCACGAGTACCTGAGGCAGATCGACGGCATGTACGCGGGGCGCGAGTGGTTGTCGGACAAGTACTCGGTCCTCGACCCGTATGCCTTCATCTTCTACGCCTGGGGCATCAGGCGCGAGCTGCCCGTCGCGGAACTGAAGAACTACACCGCGTTCAAGGACCGCATGGCGAAGCGCCCGGCGGTGCAGCGGGTGATCGCCGACGAAGGCGTGAAGATCTAAAGCATGCTGCTTCGCGCGATCGCCTGTGCCGCGCTGCTAGTCGCACCCGCGCAGGCCAAACAGCCCGCGCCCGCCGAGCTTCCGGCGCTCTACGCTGCGCTGGAAAAAGCCGACACCGTCGTCGAAGGCTCGAACACCCCGAAGCGCACTCTCTACGTCTTCTTCGACGCGAATTGCTGGTTCTGCCATCTCACCTGGAAAGCGCTGCAGCCCTACGAGAAAGCCGGCCTCCAGGTGCGCTGGGTGCCGGTGGCGTATCAGAAGGACAGCTCCGCGCCCAAGGCCGCGGCGATCATGCAGGCGAAGGACAGGCTGGCGGCGATGCGCGAGAACGAAACAAAATACCGCGCAAAATCCTACGACGGCGGGATCCGGCCCGCGAGGAAGGTGCCGCCGGAACTCGCCGCGCAGTTCGAGGCGAACGCGAAGCTGATGGAGAGCTTCGATTCGCCCGGGACGCCGACGCTGGTGTGGAAGGACGCAGCCGGAAAGATCAAGGTCGAGATCGGCATGCCGCACCTGTCGCTGCTGCCGGCGATCACCGGGCTCCCCGCGCAGAAGATCGACGATCCGGAGTTCGACGAATTCCGCTGAACGGGTCGCGTCCACCCTCCAGGTGAGAATCGAATCAGCCCAATGCGACAAGCGACTATCAGGTGTGCTTGGCGTAGTTGCTTGCACCGAACCAGGTCGGCCACAACAACGGCCTCGTCGCCGGCTACCCACGCATCATGGCCCAAGGATAGCAGGCCTGGATTAGAATCCCGCGTGCCGATACGCGAGGCGACCACGGGGAGCATCCATGCACACATTTCGCCGGCCGCGCCTGGCGCTCAAGACAATTCTCCTCGCCGTCGCGCTCGCCGCATGTGCCGGCGCGCAGGCGCAATCCGGCTGGCCCGCCCGCGCGGTGCGGATCCTGGTGCCTTATCCGGCGGGAGGATCGACCGACATTCTCACGCGCCTCTTCGCGCAGCGGCTGTCGGAGTCGCTCGCCCAGCCGGTGGTGGTGGAAAACCGCGGCGGCGCGAGCGGCGGCGTCGCCGGCAGTTATTTCGCCAAGGCCGCGCCCGACGATTGCTGGTTCATGGTGGTGTCGCTGCCGATGATGTCGGTGAACCAGTATCTCTACCCGAAGCTCGGCTACGATCCCGACGCAGATTTCCTGCCGATCGGCCTCATCGGCCAGACGCCGAACGTGGTGGTGGTGGCGCCCTCGCTGCCGGTGCGCTCGCTCAAGGAGCTGGCCGGGTACGGCAAGGCCAATCCGGGCAAGCTCTCGTATTCGAGTTCGAGCGTCGGCAGCGCCGGGCATCTGTTGAACGAGTTGTTCAAGACGAACGCCGGCATCGACTTGCTGCACGTGCCGTATCGCGGCAACAATCCCTCCATGCAGGCGTTGATCGCCGGAGACGTCCAGTTCACCACCGACAACCTGCCGCAACTGCTGCCGCAGATACGCACCGGCAGACTGCGCGCGCTCGCGGTCACTTCCCCGGCGCGCTGGTTTCAGCTTCCCGAGGTGCCGACCGTCGCCGAGAGCGGCTACCCGAACATGACCACCACCGCCTGGTTCGGCCTGGTGGCGCAAGCGAAGACGCCCCAGAGCATCATCATCAGGATGAATCGCGAACTCGTTGCCATTCTCAAGGCACCGGATTTCGTGGCGAAGCTGCGCGAGGTCAGTTTCGAAGCGCTGCCCGGCACGCCAGAAGACCTGATGGCCGCCTCCAGGAAAGAACGCGAGAACTGGAAAAAAGTGGTCGAGATTTCCGGCGCGAAGGGCGAGTAGGCGAAACCCGAGGGACTCCAGGCATGCCAGATACCACCGGGCAGTCCGTCGCCGCGCTCGAGCGGCCGGCGCAGAAGCACACCGTCACCGGGCGCGAGGTCGACAAGACCGTGCCGCGAAATCTGAGAATGATCCTCGCGCTCGATGATTTCGAGGCGCCGGCGCGGCGTTATCTGCCGCGGCCGATGTACGGCTACGTTTCGGGCGGTGCCGAGACCAACGCTTCGCTGCGCGCCAACCGCGCGGCCTTTGACGACTACGCCTTCGTGCCGCGCGTGCTGGTGGACGTCGCCGGGCGCACGACGCAGGCGACGCTCTTCGGAAAAACCTACGACGCACCCTTCGGCTTCGCGCCGATGGGCGGAAGCTCGATGGCGGCGTACCAGGGCGACATCGTGCTCGCGCGCGCCGCGCAAGCCGCCAACATCCCGATGATCATGAGCGGCGCTTCGCTCGCGCGGATGGAAGACGTGCGCGCGGCCGGGCGCACGGCGTGGTTCCAGGCGTACCTGTCGGGCGACGACGAATCCATCACGAAGATGGTCGAGCGCGTCGCGCGCGCGGGCTTCGACACCCTCGTCCTCACGGTGGACGTGCCGGTGGGGGCGAACCGCGAGAACAATGTGAGGAGCGGCTTCAACCGGCCGCTGCGGCCGACCCTGCGGCTTGCCTGGGACAGCGCGCTGCGGCCGCGCTGGCTCTGCGGCATGTTCCTGCGCACCTTGTTCCTGCACGGCATGCCGCACTTCGAGAACACCGGCATGCGCGCGCCGCTCATCACGCGCAAGGCCGAGCGCTATCCGGGAGAGCGCGACCGCCTGTCCTGGAAGCACGTCGAGCTGATGCGGCGGCTGTGGAAGGGGCGGCTGGTATTGAAGGGCGTGCTCGACAAGGCGGATGCGCGCATCGCGCGCGAGAGCGGCGTCGACGGCGTCATCGTCTCTAACCACGGCGGGCGGCAGTTGGACGGCTCGGTGGCGCCTTTGCATGCATTGCCCACGGTAGTTTCGGAGGCGCGAGGAATGACCGTGATGATGGACAGCGGCATCCGCCGCGGCACCGACGTGCTCAAGGCGCTCGCGCTCGGCGCGCAATTCGTCTTCGTCGCCCGGCCGTTCCTCTACGCCGCCGCAGTCGGCGGAGAGCCCGGCGTGCGCCACGGCATCAACCTGCTGCGCGAGGAAGTCGGCCGCGACATGGCGCTGCTCGGCATCAACACGCTCGCCGAGATGACGCGCGAGCGTCTCGTGGACGGACGGAGCTTCGGCGGAGGCGGGCAGGCATGATGGAATCCAGCGGGCGTCCTGACTCCGGTGCGGTGTTCGCGGAGTTCCGCTAGCGGCGGTTCCCGTCGTGCCGTACCACGACGACGCGCGGGTGGCCGAACACGAGGATGCTCGCCGCCCAGGAGATCAGCGCGTAGACGATCGCGCCGAGCACGGCGGACCAGAATCCGGCGACGCTGAATCCCCTGACGAAGGACGCGACGAACCAGAACAAGAGGCCGTTGATCACGAAGATGAACAATCCCAGCGTCAGGATGGTGGCGGGCAGCGTGAGCAGCAGGAGGAGTGGCCGGATCAGCGTGTTGACGAGCCCGAGCAGGAGCGCCGCGATGAGCGCGGTGAAGAAGCTGTCCACTTGCACCGAGGGCACGAGGTAGGGGAGGGCGAGCAGCGCGAGGGCGTTGATCAGCCAGACGAGGAGGAGGTTGCGCGCCATGGAACGCATTTAACCGGGATGCGATGCCTCAGCTCAATCGAAGCCGACGATCTCCACCCAGTTCGTTCCTTTCCCCGTCGGAATTTTCTGCAGCAACCGCAACGCGCCGCCCGCATCGATCGCATAGACCGACAGCGTCTCCGACTTTTCCCCGGAAGCAACCAGAAACTTTCCCTTCGGGTCGATCGCAAACCCCCGTGGCTGCTTTTCGGTCGGGGTGCTCGAGAGATACGTCAGCTTCCCGCTCGAAGCATCTACGCTGAACGCGGCCAGGGTATTCGACGTGCGCTCCGATGCGTACAAAAACTTTCCGTCCGGAGTCAGGTGCAAATCCGCGGCCCAGATGTCGTTGTCGGTGTTGCGCGGCGCGACGCCGGGCACGCCGACCGCGCCGCGGGGTGCGCCGGGCTGCAGTTTTGAATCCGGTGGCAGCGCGGAGGCCGAGCTTACTTCGCGCAACAGTCCCGTCTTGGCGTCGAGCGCGAGCGTCGTCACCGTGGCGACGAGTTCGGAAAGGAGATACACGAATCTGTTGTCGGACGAGAAGATGAAGTGGCGCGGGCCGGTCCCGGGTTTCATCTGCACGACCGCGGGCGTGTTGGAGGCGAGCTGCCCGGTCTTCTCGTCGAAGGTGAACTGGAAGATCTGGTCGGTGCCGAGGTTCGGGACGTAGACGAAGCGGTTGGAAGCGTCCGCCAGGATCGAATGCGCGTTGCGGCCCACCGTGGTCACCTGCAGGGTCTGCGCCACGCGGCCGTCGCCGCCGACCGCGTTGACGCTGACGAGGTGCCCGCCGTAGGAGGCGCCGAAGAGGAAGCGCCCGGTGCGGTCGAGCGAGATGTAGGGGAAACTCTCCGCGAGCGGCGCGCTGGACACGGGTTTGAGCGCACCCGAGCCCGTGTCGATGGCGTAGACGTGCACCGCGTACGGTTTCGAGCGCGACGCCGCGTAGAGAAAGCGCCGGTTCGGGCTCACCGTCATCGGCATCACGACTTTCGCCGCCGGCACGCGCGCGAGCGGCTTGAGCGCGCCGTCGGGCGCCATGCGGTAGGCGCCGATGTCGCCGTCCTCGGCGTTCGAGACGTAGACGAACGTTCCCGCCAGAGCCGAGGTGCTTACCAGAGCCGACATGGCGATGATCCCCTTGGTGAGTTTTGAGAAAGTTTGCATGGTTTTCCTTCCTTTATTGCTGAGGGTACCTCTCCGCTTAGCTTCCGAGCCGCAGAAACGTTCTTGCCGGAAGTGACTTGAGCCGGGAAAGCAGCTCTGGGATAAGGGGCCGCAGATCTTCGATCCTGTTGGTGCGGGCGGCGATCACGACTACCGAAAGCGGCAGCGCGCTGAGATTCTGCTGGAATTGAAGATTCTGATCTGCGGTAATGAATGCATCGAATTGCGTGGCGGCGAGGCGGAGCAGCTCGCCGTTCTCGATGGCCGACCAGCCTGCATCGGCCACGGTTCTTACGGAATGACCGGGTAGTTCCTCGCGCAGCGGGCGGGGAAGCGACTCGTCAAGCAGGATGCGCATCCGCGCTCAATGCCTCGCGGGCCAGCTCAAGCGCTGCGACAGCCTGCTTGCGGGATACGGACGGGAAATCTTCGAGAAACCGGTCGAGGGAATCTCCCGCTTCGAGATAGTCGAACAGGTTTTTCACCGGAACACGCGTGCCGACGAACACCGGCGTGCCGCCCTGAATACGGGGGTCGGAATGGATGACTTGGTGCGTCATGCCGGCATTGTAGTCCCCGGCCTCTGGAGGTTCAACGCCGGGACTGTTGCGCGCGCCTTCAATCGAAGCTGACGATCTCCGCCGAGTTCGGGCATTTCCGGGAAACCCCGGGGGCGTCCTTGTTTGGTAGCATCGGGGCAGCATGACAGCTTACGCATTCTGGAAGACCGCGCACATCCTGAGCGCGGCGATCCTCTTCGGCACCGGCTTCGGGATCGCGTTCTTCACCTGGTTCGGCTACCGCGGCGCGATGCGTTCGCGCGACATCGGCGCGCTCCGCTCGATGCTGCGGCTCACGGTGATCGCGGACGCCTGCCTGACCGCGCCGGCGGTCGCGTTCCAGGCTCTTAGCGGAGTCGTGCTCATGAATTTCCTGGGCTGGCCGCTCGTGAGCGCGTGGTCGATCGCCGTGTGGGCGCTCTTTCTCTTCGCGGGCGCCTGCTGGATTCCGGTTCTCCATATCCAGGCCCGGTTGAGTCGCGAATCGAAGCAGGCCGCTTCGATCGACGCGCTGCCCGCGTGGTTCCACGCCTGGTTCAGGCTGTGGTTTGCGCTCGGCATCCCCGCGTTTGCGGCGGTGCTCGCGATCTACTGGCTGATGATCGCCAAGCCGCTCGCCGTGGCAGGCTGATATGGCGCAGGGCAGCCCGATGCCACTCGACCGCCGCGACCTGGACGACATCTCCGCGCGGACCCTCGATCACTACAACCGGCGCGCCGAAGACTTCTGGAAGGGCACGCGCGACCACGACGTCAGCCAGAATATCGCGGCGCTGCTCGCGCACATCGAAGGCGCGCCGCCGTTCGCGATTCTCGACCTGGGCTGCGGGCCGGGGCGGGACCTGAAGGCGTTTGCCGGACTCGGTCATGCCGCGGTCGGCCTGGAGGGATCGGAGCGTTTCGCGGCCATGGCGCGCGAGCACAGCGGCTGCGAGGTGTGGCGGCAGGATCTGCTGGGTCTCGATTTGCCCGCCGCGCGCTTCGACGGCGTGTTCGCCAATGCCGTGCTGTTTCACGTGCCGGGCCAGGAGCTGCCGCGCGTCCTGCGCGAGCTGCACGCGACCTTGAAGCCCGGCGGCGTGCTGTTCAGCTCGAACCCGCGCGGCCACAACGAAGAGGGCTGGGACCGCGGGCGCTACGGCGCGTACCACGATCCGGAGGCCTGGCAGCGCTTCATGACTGCCGCCGGATTCGCAGAGCTCACGCATTACTACCGGCCCGAGGGCCTGCCGCGCGAAGAGCAGCCCTGGCTCGCGAGCGTCTGGCGCAAGCTGCCCTGAAAGAGAAAATGACGATGTCATCAATTGTGGGTTGACAGGTCGGCTCTCCTCAGCGAAGAATACCTCGCGATGAGGAAGCCGGAAAACCGGCATGAGAGGACAGGCGCGGTTTGCCGGGTTTTCGCCTTAACGGCAACCAATAATTTTTTAGCGACCGCTGGGCACTGAGTTCAGTTCCTTTCTGCGAGTCCAATTTTTGGGCGAAGAAGGAGTGGTCATGAAAAAGGTCGTTATTGCGCTGTTCTTGGCATTAGTGGTCGTTGGCTGCACCCTTTTCCGCGATGAAATTTCGGATGATTCGTCCTCTGCGGCCCGGGACCCCGGGGTACGCAGCGGAGCCGCGGGCGCAGGTGAGCCGATCGCGGGGCTGACGAAGACCGAGCTTGCGTTTTTCAACGCCGGCGCGGGCGAGTTCGCCGATGAGGAACAGGTCGACGGCGGCCTGGGACCGACCATGAACCTCGACAGTTGCGGTGGCTGCCACTTGCACCCGGCCGTCGGCGGGACGAGCCCGACGGTGAATCCCCAGGTGGCGTTCGCCACCGCGAACGGCGCGACCAACACCGTGCCATCGTTCATCACGTCGAAAGGACCGGTGCGCGAGGTGAGGTTCGTGAAGAACGCCGACGGGACGGCGGACGGCGGTGTCCACGATCTGTTCACGCTTGCTGGCCGATCGGACGCACCGGGATGCAAGCTCGCGCAGCCGGATTTCGAGACGGAGCTTGCGCGCCGCAACGTGATCTTCCGGATTCCCACCCCGGTGTTTGGCGCGGGCCTGATCGAACAGATCCCGGACAAGGTGATCCTTGCGAACCAGGTCAATGACGCGCCCAGGAAGAAAGAGCTCAAGATCCGCGGCCGGCCCAATATCGTCCTCGCCGGCCATGCGATCTCCGGCCAAGCGAACAACAACGGCAATGACGGCACGGTCGCACGGTTTGGCTGGAAGGCGCAGAACAAGTCCCTCTTGTTGTTCTCCGGCGAAGCGTACAACGTCGAAATGGGGATCACCAACGAGCTGTTTCAGACCGAGCGCGATGAAACCCCGACCTGCCAGTTTGCGACCGTTCCCAACACCGTCATCAACACCGATGCCCAGACGCCTGTCGACACGCTCAGTGCGATCGAAAAGTTCTCCATCTTCATGCGTTTCCTGGCGGCGCCGACGCCTTCGCCCGACACGCCCGGAGGGGCCGATTCGATTGCAAGGGGCCGGAAGCTGTTCAGCGATACCGGGTGCTCGCTCTGCCATACGCCCAGTTTCACGACAGGCAATTCCACGGTCGCTGCGTTGCGCAATCAGCCGGTGAATCTCTTCTCCGACCTGTTGGTCCATGACATGGGCCCAGGGTTGGCCGATGGGGTCAGCCAGGGACAGGCGGGCCCCAGGGAGTTTCGCACCGCCCCGCTGTGGGGTCTGGGACAGCGGCTATTCCTCCTGCACGATGGACGAACGTCGGACTTGCGGGAGGCGATCCGGGCGCATCGCAGCGGGAGGGTCTTTACCTTTAACGCCTCTGAAGCGAACGCAGTCGTCAAGAACTTCAATGAGCTCCAGGATAACCAGAAGCAGGACGTTCTCAACTTTCTGCGTTCGTTGTAGCTGAAGCGTGAGACGGAATCCCGCGTTGTTGCAGATCGACGCGGGTTCTTCTTCTTTGATTGGGGCGAGATCTGGGCGCGGTGATGCCCCCGGTTACTTCTGCCCCATTTCCACCCGGTACAGCTGACGCTTCGCTTCTTCCTTGAGCGCGTCGTCGACAAGCCGGATGACGCCGTCGACGTCGACCGCTTTCTCGATGCGCTCGAAGCGCCCGGTCAGCTCGACCTCCGGAGTCAGGCTGCCGCTCTGGTAGAGCGACCAGATTTCCTTGCCGTACTCGGTGCTCAGGATCTCGGGCGCAAAGCGGCCGAAGTAGGCGGTCAGGTTGCCGACGTCGCGCTCGAGCATGCTGCGCGCGTGGGCGTTGCCCGCGGCGTCGACGGCCTGGGGCAGGTCGATGATCACCGGCTCGATGGCGGAACCCCGGCTGCCGAGGAGCACGTTGTATTCCGACAGGTCGCCGTGGACGACGCCGGCGCAGAGCATGCGCACGACTTCACGGATCAGCGTGCGGTGGACCTCGCGCGCCTGCTCGGGCGTGAGCACCACGTCGTTCAGCCGCGGCGCGGGATTGCCCTCGGCGTCGGTGACGAGTTCCATCAGCAGCACGCCGTCGATGAAGTTATGGGGCTGAGGCACACGCACGCCGGCGGCGGCGAGGCGGTGCAAGGCGTCCACCTCGGTGCTTTGCCAGGCTTCCTCCTTCGCCTTGCGCCCGTAGCGGCTGCCTTTCTCCATGGCGCGGGCACGGCGGCTGTTCTTCACCCTGCGGCCTTCGGTGTAGTCCACGCTCTGGCGGAAGCTGCGCAGGTTGGCTTCCTTGTAGATCTTCGCGCAGCGGATGTCGTCCCCGCAGCGGACCACATAGACCATGGCCTCCTTGCCGCTCATCAACTGGCGGCTGACCGTATCGACGAGACCGGCCTCGACGAGCGGTTCGAGTCTTGTCGGGATTTTCATGAGAGGGCGCTGGTGCTCCTTCGGGGTGTCATGGTGGCGACGCTAGACTCTTTCGGCGCGGTTGTCTGTACGCGAGGGCGCAATCTACAGCAAACCGGCCAAAGATTCCCGTGTTACCAAGGTCAGACCCGCCGTCATGGCAAGAAACATGTATCCGGCGTAGCACCTTGTTACCCGATCCCGGGCGCTTTCACCGACGCAGATTCCTATAATCGTGCATTGGAGGACACGATCATGAAATCGATCAAAGCGGTGCTCGTATTGTCTGCGGTGGGAATGCTGGGCGGATGCGTGGCGGTGCCGGTCGGCCCCGGTTACTACGGCGGGCCGGGGTACTACGCGCCGGCGCCCGCCTATTATTACGGTCCGCCGGTTTACTACGGTCCCTCGCTGGGGATCGGGATCTATGGCGGCCGGGGCGGGTACAGGGGCTGGCGCTGATCCGATCGACCGATGGCCTCACCCGGAAACCCGCGAATCCCATTCGGCGGCCAATCGAGCGGTCCAAGAGCCTGATCGCCGGGCAACGCCGCGTTTTGCGCGCCGCGCGGTTGTCGCTATCGACCGGTCGCAAGCCGCCTGCGGATCACCTGTAGCTCGCGCCGCCGCGCCGCATCGGGCTCGGGGTAGGACATGTCTAGCCCCTCGAGCGCATCGACGATGATGCGCGAGACGATCAGCCGGGCGTTGGGCTTGTCGTCGGCGGGAACGACGTACCAGGGCGCGTGCCGGGTGCTCGTTGCGGCGAGGCAGTTCTCGTAGGCCTTCATGTACTGCTTCCAGTATTTTCTTTCCTCGATGTCGCCGAGGCCGAATTTCCAGTTCTTGTGCGGCTCGTCGATGCGCGCGAGCAGGCGCATGCGCTGTTCCTCCTTCGAAACATGGAGGAAGAATTTGAGGACACGCGTTCCGTTACGGCACAGGTGGTCCTCCAGCCCGGCGATCGAGCGGAACCGCTGCTTCCAGATGGAGTCCGGGTCGAGGTGATCGACCGGCAGGTTTTCGCCGCGCAGGATCTCCGGGTGCACGCGCACGATCAGCACCTCCTCGTAGTAGGAGCGGTTGAAGATGCCGATGCGCCCGCGCTCAGGCAGGAAACGGGTAGTGCGCCAGAGGAAGTCGTGCTGCAGCTCATCGGCGCTCGGGTGCTTGAAACTGAACACCTGGCAGCCCTGCGGATTGATGCCGGACATCACGTGCTTGATGACGCCGTCCTTGCCGGCCGCGTCCATGGCCTGGAAGATGAGCAGGAGGGCGTGGCGGTTGGACGCGTACAGCAGGCTTTGCAGCGTGCTCATCTGACCGACGTAGTCGGCGAGGCGCTTCTGGTATTGCTCGCCCGAAGCGTAATAGGGATTCACGCGCGTCGGCCGTTTCCTGAGCCTGACCTTCTCGCCGGGGCGCACGCGGAATTCGTCGGTGTCGATCTTCATTTGAGTGGTAGCGGAAGTCTTCATTTGAGTGGTAGCGGAAGGACTGCGCCGGGACACGGCGTCACTCGCTGCGCGTTCCGGGATCGGTCATCGCGTCAATCTATCACACCGATTGCGAGGTGCTCTGTTCGATAGCGCGCGTTGATGGCAGGGTCCGTCCGGATGATTCCAGGTCTTGCAATCCGGCCGGAACCCAAGGAAACTGCCGCTCACAACAGGAGGACACCATGAAGATCGTGAAAATTGCGCTCGCCGCTCTCGCGCTGTCGGGCAGCGCCGCCGCGCAGCAGGGAAAGAACCTCAAGGACCAGATCGTCGGCACCTGGGAGTTCGTCGTCGCCGAGGTCACGGCGCCCGACGGCAAGAAGTCGTATCCCTTCGGCGAGACGCCCAAGGGCCTCCTCGTCTTCACGCCAGACGGCCGCTTCGCGCAGATCCACGTGGCGAGCGACGTGCCGAAGATCGCCTCCAACAACCGCCTCACCGGCACGGCGGAGGAGTACCAGGCGATCATGCGCCGCAGCCTGTCGCTCTTTGGCACTTACACGGTCGACGAGGCGAAGAAGACCGTCACCTACAAGATCGTCTCAAGCACCTTCCCCAACTGGCAGGGCGAGGTGCAGACGCGCACCATCGACAAGCTCACCTTGGAGGAGTTCGTCAACACCAACCCGAACGTGGCCGGGGGCCGCGGGTCGGCGTCGAATCTGTACAAGAGGGCGAAGTAGGGTCGTCGCATCGTCCGGTTTTGTAAACTATCATGAGCGCATCGCCGCGTGAGGGCCACGCGGATCCTCGAACGACTTCCATGACGATCAGTGCACCCAGCGATCCGCTTGATTCGTTCCGGCTCGACGACCGGCTGATCGTCGTGACCGGAGCGAGCGAAGGCATCGGGCGGGCATTCGCCGAGTGCTTTGCCCGCGCCGGCGCCTTGGTCGTCCTCGCAAGCCGGCGCAAGGACGTGCTCGAAACCGTGCGACAGGCGATCGTCGCGTCGGGCGGGCGCGCCGAAGTCGTTGCCACCGACGTGACGCGGCTCGACGATATCCGCAGGCTGGCGGATGCCGTCGGCGCGCTGGCGAAGGAAAACGACCGCCGGCTCGTGCTGGTGAATAACGCAGGGTTCGGCTTCACGCGGCCGGCGCTTGAGACCAGCGAAGAGGAGTGGGACATGCTCTTCGACACCCACGTGAGAGGCACCTTCTTCTGCGCGCAGAAGATCGGCGCCGTGATGATAGCGCGCGGCTACGGCAAGATCGTCAATCTGAGTTCCGCCTGGTCGGACGCGACCGACGCCGGAAAGAGCGCCTACTGCGCCGCCAAGGCCGCCGTGTCGCATCTCACCGCGGCGCTTTCGACCGAATGGGCGCCGCTCGGGGTACGCGTCAACGCCCTGGCGCCGACCGCCACCATGACCGACTTCACCGCGAAGGTGATGGCCTCCAGTCCGGAACGCGCCGAGCGCCTGCGCAGCCGCATCAAGCTCGGACGCTTCGCTCAAGCCTCGGATCTGCTCGGCGCGGCGGTGTTCCTCGCCAGCGGAGCGTCGGATTTCGTCACGGGGCAGACGCTGTTTGTCGATGGGGGGTTTACGAC